>NZ_CP045372.1:3237500-3447997 GCF_009363555.1 Sulfitobacter sp. THAF37 | reverse complement strand
ACCGGGGTCGAGGCCGCCGCGTTACCGGCGGATTTGCCGGGAGATTTCGCCGGGCCGTTGGAATTGGCCGTCTTCTTCTTCTTGCGGTAGCCGGGCGGTGTCCGTTCCTCGTGATCGTCGATAAAGTCGAGCACCAGCGGGCGAATGTTGTCGCGCCAGCTGCCGCCCGCGAAGATGCCGTAGTGACCCGCGCCTTCTTCCAGGTGGCTGGCCTTCTTGCTGTCGGGCAGGCCGGTCAGCAGGTCCAGCGCGGCGACGCATTGGCCGGGGGCGGAGATATCGTCCTTGGAGCCTTCGACGGTCTTGACCGCGACGGTTGTGATCTTGCCGATATCCACCGGGCGTCCGGCGACGGTAAAGCTGTTTTTGGCGATCTCGTGATTCTTGAAGATCCTGTCCACGGTCGACAGGTAGAACTCCGCCGTCATGTCCATCACGGCAAGGTATTCGTCGTAGAACTTGTTGTGCTTGTCGTGGTCGTGCGCCTCGCCGCGGGCGACGCGGATGATCTGGTCCTGGAACGCCTTGGCATGGGTTTCGCCATTCATCGAGATGAAGGAGGACAGCTGCAGCAGGCCGGGATAGACCTTGCGTCCGACACCGGCGTATTTGAAGCCGACGCGCTGGATCATGGTGTGTTCGAGCTGCCCCATGGTGACACTGTGGCCGAAATCGGTGACTTCGGTCGGGGCGGCGCCGGGGTCGATGGGGCCACCGATCAGGGTCAGGGTGCGCGGCTGGGCGTCGGGTTCTTCCTCTGCCAGATAGGCGGTGGCGGCCAGGGCCAGCGGCGCTGGCTGGCAGACCGCGATCACATGTGTGTCCGGGCCCAGATGCTTCATGAAATCGACAAGGTAGAGCGTGTAATCCTCGACATCGAACTTGCCTGCGCTGACGGGAATGTCGCGGGCATTGTGCCAGTCGGTGATATAGACGTCACAATCGGGCAGTAGACTGATCACTGTAGAACGCAGCAGGGTCGCATAGTGGCCGGACATGGGCGCAACAAGCAGTACCTGACGCCGGGGCGCGTCGCGGTCGGAGGCGGTGAAATGCAGCAGATCGCCGAAGTCTCGCGCCAGCACGACTTCTTCCGAAATCACGTGATCCTGGCCGTCCTCGCCGGTGATCGGCGGGATGTCCCAATCGGGCTTGACCACCATGCGGCTGAACGCGCGCTCGGTGACTTCGCCCCAGGCTGCCATCCAGTTCAAGCCAGGGTTTGGAAACATCGAGAAAGCAGGGTAGGATGCAAGGGCAAGCGCCGACGCGCCGAGCCATTGGTTGGTATTCCTGACGGTCTCCATCAGGTCGTAAGATGCCATATTACGCATTTGGGTCTCCTTTGGGCCCTGATTTGCGCACCCCCTGGCCCGGCCCCTGAAGCGGTCCAAGAAATGCTGCACCTGCAAAGATAGGAGCAAAAGGTTAAGATGACAACTAAAACAACTGGTGACACCGGATTGAGCGAGGCTTCTTTGTCCCGAATGATGGAGAACCTGAAGAAGGTGGAACAGTTGACCGAACGACTGGGGCAGGTGATGGCGCATCGTCAAACCCATCGGCAGGCGCTCGACGGTCCGAACCAGGAATTGTTCGCCAAGGCCCAGCAGGCCTACCTGACGGAGGCGATGACCAACCCGGCCAAACTGATGGAACACCAGCTGACCTTCTGGACCCGGACGATGACCCATTTCGTTGAGGCGCAGCAGGCACTGGCAAAGGGCAGCATGACAGCGCCTGAAGACACATCGCCGACCGACCGCCGCTTTGCCAACCCGCTCTGGCAGACGCATCCCTATTTCAACTTCGTCAAGCAGCAGTACCTGATCAACGCGCAGGCGCTGGAACAGGCGGTCGAGGACGTGACCGACATGGACCCGCGCGAGAAGAAGCGCCTGGCCTATTTCAGCCGGCAGATCATCGACATGATGAGCCCGACCAACTTTCTGGCCACCAACCCCGACGCTCTGGAACGCGCGATAGAGACCGAGGGCGAGAGCCTAGTCAAGGGCATCGAGAACCTGATTTCCGATCTGGAGGCCAACGACGGCGAGCTGATCGTGCGTCTGGCCGATGAAAAGGCGTTCAAACTGGGCGAGAACATCGCCACCTCGCCGGGCAAGGTCGTCTTTCGCAACAAGATGCTTGAGCTGATCCAGTATGCGCCGACCACCGAAAAGGCGCACAAGACGCCGTTGCTGGTCTTTCCGCCCTGGATCAACAAGTTCTACATTCTGGACCTGAAAGAACAGAACTCGCTGGTGAAGTGGATCGTGGATCAGGGCTATACCCTGTTCATGGTGTCCTGGGTGAACCCTGACAGTACCTACCGGGACGTCGGGATGGAGGACTACATCGAAGACGGCTACCTTGCCGCGATGCGCGAGGTGAAGGCAATCACAGGCGAGGCCCGGATCAACGTGATCGGGTATTGCATTGCCGGAACGACGCTGGCGATGACACTGTCTCTGCTGAAGCAGCGTGGCGACAATACAGTCAAATCCGCGACCTTCTTTACCGCGCTGACCGACTTTTCCGATCAGGGAGAATTCCAGCCCTTTCTGACGGACGATTTCATTGATGGAATCGAGGGTGAAACCGAGGACAAGGGGATCCTGCCATCGGTGATCATGGCGCGCACCTTTTCCTTCCTGCGATCTAACGACCTGGTTTATGGCCCGGCCGTAAAACACTACATCATGGGCGAGACGCCCCCGGCCTTCGATCTGCTTTACTGGAACGGGGACGGGGCGAACCTGCCCGCGAAAATGGCGATGCAGTACCTGCGAGGTCTGTGTCAGCGCAATGAACTGGCCGAGGGCGGATATGACATTCTGGACCATACGCTGAAGCTGGCCGATGTCGACGTGCCGCTGTGCGCCGTGGCCTGCGAGACCGACCACATCGCCCCCTGGAAGGACAGCTATCGCGGCGTGCAGCAGATGGGATCCACCGACCGGACGTTCATCATGACGCAATCGGGCCATATCGCCGGCATCGTGAACCCGCCGTCCAAGCAGAAGTACGGTCATTACGTCAATCCCTCGCTCGAAGGGGATCACGAACGCTGGCTGGAAGAGGCGAAGTTCCACGAGGGATCCTGGTGGCCGCGGTGGGAAAAGTGGCTGAGAAAGCGGTCAGGAACCAAGATTGACGCGCGAAAACCGGGCGACGGGGGCCGGAAAATTCTGTGCGATGCGCCGGGAGACTATGTGGCGAGGAAAGCAAACCACTGATCTGGATGGTGTTTTCTGCATGAGCAAAGATTTATGCTGCATTGCAGAATAAGCCTTGAAATGCTGCGACGCAGCATGTATATAATTTGGGCAGACGCGGAAAGCTGGGTTCACCACTGGACGCGGAAGGCGGGATCATCCCGTTGAAGTAAACAGAGTAACCTGAAGGATATACACAGATGACCAAGACACCTGATATGACCGCGATGTTCAAAGACGTCATGGGCTCTTTCCCGGTCGACACCGCCGCGATGGAAGATGCGTTCAAAACCAGCGCAAGCCTAAACGAGAAACTGTCCGGCGTGGCGCTGGACGCTGTCGAGAAATCCACCGAGGTTTCTTCGAAGTGGACCAAGGACACCATCGCCAAGATGACCGAGATGTCCAAGGCGAAGGCAGAGCCTGCCGACTACGCCAAGGCGATGTCCGATTTCGCATCGGCTTCTGCCGAATCCGCCGCCGAGCATATGGCCGCCTTCGCCGAAATCGCGAAGAAGGTTCAGATGGATACCGTCGAACTGATGATGGCTGCTGGCAAGGACATGCAGGAAGATGCGACCGCCGCAGTGAAGAAAGCGTCGAACGACGTGCAGGCCGCGACCAAGAAAGCGACCGCGAAGTAATAGAAAGCGTGCGATCCTCTTTTCCCTGAAAGGGGACACCGCCGGGCGGGTGCATCTGCACCCGCCCTTTCTTTTTGTGCAACATGTGCCTAAGCTGCAATGCAGCACGTATTCGGGAGGATAATTGTGGCGGACCAACCCAAGCCATTGCTGATCAAGCGTTACGCGTCTCGTCGGCTTTATAACACCGAAACCAGCGATTACGTCACGCTGGAGGATATCGCGGGATTCATCCGCGATGGGCGCGAGGTGCAGATCATTGATCTGAAGTCGGGGGATGACCTGACCCGGCAGTACCTTTTGCAGATCATCGCAGAGCATGAGAGCCGGGGCGAGAGCGTGCTGCCGGTCGAGGTGCTGAACGATCTGGTGCGCAGTTACATGTCCGGAAACGTATCGGTCGTGCCGCAGTTCCTGCAGGCGTCTTTCGACATGCTGCGCGATGGACAGGCCAAAATGGTTGAGAACATGTCGTCCATGAATCCGATGGCGACCATGCCGGGGATGGAGGCGATGAAGGCGCAGCAGGAAGCCTTCATGAAGGCGATGACCGCGGGCTGGGGCGGCAAGAAGGGCGGGATGGGCACCACCATGCCGGAAATGCCCTCCAAGGAGGACGACGCGGCGGAAGGTTCCGAGGATCTGGACGCCATCAAGAAGCAGCTGGCCGAGCTTCAGGAAAAACTGTCCAAGATGAAATGACCCCGCAGGTGGCTGCGGGGCCGTGGCTTCAGGCCGCGGCGGCCCGCACCGTCCGGGCAAGCGCCTGCAGGATCACATCGCAGACCGCGTCGAGCTGGTCTGGCGTCAGCTGCACCGGCAGGCGCAGGTCGCAGGCCCGCATCAGCATGGCGCGAGTCTGCGGCAGGTCCGGCAGGTCGGGGATGAAGCGCCAGTTCCAGAAAGCACGCGCGTTGTCCGAGCTTTGCCCAAAGACCTGCACCTTGACCCCCATGTCGGCCACCGTGTCGGCAAAGGCGCGGATGGCGGTGTCATCCATGCCGATCAGGTTGAACTGGATCGAATCCGGGGCGCGCTGCTCTCCTTCCAGCGGGGCAGGCACCTGCACGTGGGGTGAGACACCGAGCCGCCTCGCGACGTGATCGTGGTTGCGCAGCCCGTCGCGCACCCGGCGCGGCAGCTGCGGCAGCTGTGGCCGGATCACGGCGGCGGCGAGGTTGGACATGCGCATGTTATAAAGCGGCAGCGTGTTCTGCAGCGGCGCGAAGGCGTCCTTGAGCACGGGATGCTTATGCCAGTTGTGTTCATAGGCACCGGACATGATCACCGCGCGGGCCACCAGCGCAGCGTCGTCGGTGATCAGGATACCGCCTTCGCCTGCGTTGATCATCTTGTAGGATTGAAAGGAAAAGCAGCCGATCCGCCCGATGGTGCCGATCTTGCGGCCCTTCCAGAGCGTACCCAGGGAATGGGCCGCGTCTTCGATCACGGGAATGTCCGCTGCATCGCATAGGGCCATGATCGCATCCATGTCGGAGGTATGGCCGCGCATGTGGCTGACGATCACGGCGCGGACGCCCGGCAGTTTCGCCGCGAAATCATCCATGTCGATGCGGTAATTGTCGCCGACTTCGCACAGCACGGGGCGGCATCCCGCATGCAGGACGGCGGAGGGGACGGCGGCGAAGGTGAAGCCGGGGATCATCACCGGCGCGTCTTTGGGCAGGTCCAGCGCCTTCAGCGACAAGAAAAGCGCAGCGGAGCAGGAAGAGACGGCAAGCGCATAGGTGCTGCCCATCATCCGGGCAAACTCCTGTTCCAGCAGCGTGACCGGCGCGTCGGATGCGGCGGTATAGCGGAACAGGTCGGCATCCTCCATCAGCCGGGTGATTTCGGCCATCGCCTCGGGCGGAATGGGTTCGGCGCGGTGCAGGTCAGGAAGGGCCATTTCATCTTTCTCAAATAGTCATTTTCGTTTTTGTAAAACAAAACGCGCTATGCACAAAGTGTTTTTGCGGCTGACCCGGTGAAGCTTTTGTGACGATCGGCAGTCAGATGCCGAGGCGGTCGCGCAGGCTGTACCAGCTCATCGCAAGGATCAGCAGCGGCGTGCGCATGGCCGGGCCGCCGGGGAAAGGGGTGTTGGGGATTGCCGCCATGGTGTCAAAACCGTCGCTGTCGCCGATCACCGCCTGTGCCATCAGCGCGCCCGCGTGGGTGGCGGTGCCCAGCCCATGACCCGAATAGCCCGAGGCGGAAAGCACGTTGCGCCCGACCCGCGCCACATAGGGCAGACGTTTCATCGTGATGCCCAGCGTTCCGCCCCAGGCGTAGTCGATCCGCACATCGCGCAGGTGCGGAAAGATCACTGACATGGGGCCGCGCACCTTGGCGGCGATGTCATCGGGAAACTTGTAGCCATAGCTTTCGCCGCCGCCGAACAGCAGGCGTCCGTCATGCGACAGGCGGAAATAATTCACCACGAAGCGGCTGTCGGCGACGGCCACATCGCGCGGAAGCACGTCCTTGACCCCGTCGCCCAAAGGTTCTGTGGCGGCGATGAAGTTGTTGATCGGCATCACCCGTGACGCGACCTTGCGGTCCAGCCCCCCAAGATAGCCGTTGCAGGCCAGGATCACGTGATCGGCGACGATCCGGCCCTGGTCTGTTTGAACGGCAGCGGGGCTGCCGGAGTCGATGTGCTGGGCCGGCGAGGTCTCGAATATCCGCACGCCCGCCGCGGCGGCGGCGCGGGCCAGACCAAGGGCAAAGTTCAACGGGTGCAGGTGCGCCGCGCCCATGTCCAGGATGCCCCCCACGTAGTCGGGGGACGGGCAGACGCTTTGCAAGGCGTCGTGATCCAGCACTTCCATCTGGTCATAGCCGTAGCGGTCTTGCAGGTGTGCCGCATAGTCGTGCAGATGCTTCAGGTCGCTCTTGTCCGAAGCGGTCCAGGCTACGCCGGGTTTCAGATGACAGTCGATCCTGTGCTCGGCGATCAGCGATTTGACCAGCGCCTTGGCCTCTTCGCCCATCTGCCACAATCGGGCGGCGTGGTCCGGGCCGACCATCTTTTCCAGCGCATCCTGTTCGACCCGCTGGCCGCTGCCCAACTGACCGCCATTGCGCCCCGAGGCGCCGAAGCCCACGCGCTGCGCGTCGATGAGGATCACGTCGCGCCCGGCCTTGGCAAGGTGCAGCGCGGCGGAAAGCCCGGTATAGCCGCCGCCGATGACGCAGACATCTGCCTTGTGCGCGCCCTTGAGCGTGGAAAAACGCGCGTGCGGTGTGGCGGTGGCGGCATACCAGCTGTGCGGATATTCGCCGCGCCGGTCGTTGGCGTAAAGCAGGTTCACATCGGGCTCCGGTTGGGATCTCGATCAGACATTCATCAACAGGTGCTCGCGCTCCCACGGGGAAATCACCTGAAGGAATTCGTCGTATTCGGCGCGTTTGACGATGGCGTAGACGCGGGCGAACTCAGGGCCCAGCACCTCGTGAAGCTTCGTCGCCTCCTCGAAAAGGTCGAGCGCATTGCCCAGTACCTGCGGAATGTCGCCGTCGCCGTCATAGGCATCGCCCTTGAATTCGGGCTTGGGCTTCTTGCCCTCCATCAGGCCAAGGTAGCCGCAGGCGAGGCTGGCGGCGATACCGAGGTAGGGGTTGCAGTCCATCCCGGCGAGCCGGTTTTCCACCCGGCGGGATTCGGATTTGGACAGGGGGACGCGGATGCCGGTGGTGCGGTTGTCCCGGCCCCATTCGAGATTGATGGGGGCGGCGTGATCCTTGACATAGCGGCGGTAGCTGTTGACGTAGGGCGCGATCACCGCCAGCGCGTCGGGCATGTGGTTCTGAAGACCGGCGATGAAATGCAGAAACGCATCGGTTTCACCGCCCTGCGGGCCTGAAAACAGGTTCTTGCCGGTTTGCGTGTCCAGGATCGAATGGTGGATGTGCATCGCGCTGCCGGGCTCGTCCGCGATGGGTTTGGCCATGAAGGTGGCGTAGCAGTCGTGGCGCAGCGCCGCCTCGCGGATCAGTCGTTTGAAGTAAAAGACCTCGTCCGCCAGCTTGACGGGGTCGCCGTGGATCAGGTTGATCTCAAGCTGGCCCGCGCCGCCTTCCTGCGTGATGCCGTCGATCTCGAAGCCCTGCGCCTCGGCAAAGTCGTAGATGTCGTCGATGACCGGGCCGAATTCGTCCACGGCGGTCATCGAATAGGCCTGCCGCGCGGCGGCGGGGCGGCCCGAGCGGCCCATCATCGGCTTGATCTCATGTGCGGGATCGAGATTGCGCGCGACAAGGAAAAATTCCATCTCGGGGGCCACGACCGGCTCCCAACCCTGTTCGCGGTACAGGTTCACCACCCGTTTCAGCACGTTGCGCGGCGAATAGGGGACCGGATTGCTGTCGCGGTCATAGGCATCATGGATCACCTGCAGCGTCCAGTCGGCGGTCCAGGGCGCAGCTGTCGCGGTGGTCATGTCGGGCCGCAGGATCATGTCCTTTTCGATGAACCCGTCCTCGCCCGCGGCTTCGCCCCAGTCGCCGGTGATGGTCTGGTAGAAGATGCTGTCGGGCAGGTGAAAGTATTCCTGCCGCTGGAATTTGGTCGCGGGCACCGCCTTGCCCCGTGCGATGCCCGGCAGATCCGATATGACGCATTCGACTTCGTCCAGGCGACGGCCTTCGAGGTAGAGCTGTGCCGCAGAGGGCAGTTCGGTCATCCAGTCGGCCATCAGGCCCTCTCTTTCTTGAAGAATGCGGCCATCTTTTCCGCAATGGCGTGGTTGTCGAGTGGCTGGTCCAGCAGCGCGGTCGCGGCATCCAGCTGCGCATCGGGGACAACGCCCCGTCCCCGGTGACGGATCAGCCCGTCGATAAAGTCGGATTCGTATTCGGGGTGGGGCTGGATCGTCCAGATGCGGTCGTCATAAAGCAACGCGGCGTTGGCGCAGAATTCGGTCGCGCCGATGACTTCCGCGCTCTCGGGTTTTTTCACCACCTGATCCTGATGCCAGGCGTTGATCGCATAGTTCTGACCTTCGATCGGGTAGACCACACGCCCGACGGACCAGCCCCCGCCGAACTTTTCGACCGTGCCGCCCATCGCCTGCGCGATGATCTGGTGGCCAAAGCAGACGCCGATCATCGGAACATGCGCGTCATAACAGTCGCGGATGAACTGTTCGAGCGGGGGAATCCAGGGGTGCGGCTCATAAGCGCCGTGGCGCGAACCGGTGATCAGCCAGCCCTCGGCATCATGGACGTCCTGCGGCATCTCGCCGTCGACGACGGACCAGGCCTGATAGCTGAAATCGCGCTCGCCCAGGAGGCGGGAAAAATAGGCGTCATAGCGCCCGCCAGCCGAGAGTTCCTCGGGGGGGTGGCCGGTGATAAGAATGCCGATCTTCATGATGCCTCCTATACCGTGTCTAGGTAGATGATGACCCGTTCCTCCGGGGTCAGTTCCTGCATGTAATGCACTTCCTGCCGTTTTGTCAGCACGAGGTTGCGGATCAGTTCGGGCGCAAAGATGCGCGCGACATGAGGATCGGTTTCAAAGGCGTCGATGGCGGCATCCCAGGTTGCCGGGATCTGGGGCAGGTCGGCTTCGTAGGCGTTGCCAGTGACCGGCGGCGGTGGCGTGGCCGCATCCTCGATGCCGGTGATGGCGGCGCCCAGCACAGCGGCAAGCATCAGGTAGGGGTTCACGTCGCCCCCCGAGACCCGGTGTTCGATCCGCCGCGCGGCGTTGCTGCCCGACGGGATGCGGATGGACGAGGTCCGGTTCTCGTAGGCCCAGCTGACGCCGGTGGGGGCATGGTTGCCGGGAACCAGCCGGTCGTAGCTGTTGAGGTGCGGCGCGAACACCAGCGCAGACCCGGCCATCGCGGCAAGACAGCCCGCCACGGCGTTCTTCATCAAATCGGTGCCTTCCGGCCCGCCGTTGTCGAACACGTTCTTGCCGTTCTGGTCCAGCACCGAAAAATGGGTGTGCAGGCCCGAGCCGGCATAATCCTGGTAAGGTTTGGCCATGAACGACGCGGCAAAGCCGTGCCGCCGCGCCAGCCCCTTGACCAGCATCTTGAACAGCCAGGCATCGTCGGCGGCGCGCAGGGCGTCGTCGCAATGCATCATGTTGATCTCGAACTGGCCCAGACCCGCTTCGGAAATGGCGGTGTCGGCGGGAATGTCCATTTCCTCGCAGGCGTCGTAGAGATCGGTAAAGAAGTTGTCGAACTGGTCCAGCGCGCGGATCGACAGGGTTTCCGCCGCCTTGCGCCGCTTGCCCGAGCGGGGACTGATCGGCACCTGCAGGTTGCGGCCCGAATCGTCGATCAGAAAGAACTCAAGCTCCACCGCGCAGACGGGGGTCAGACCGCGGGCCTTGAACCGGTCGAGCACAGCGCGCAACGCATGGCGCGGATCGCCCTCGTAGGGGCGGCCATCCTCGTGGAACATCCAGATCGGCAGCAGGGCAGAGGGCGTTTCCAGCCAGGGCATCGGCAGGAACCCACGCTCGGTCGGTTTCAGCACGCCGTCACGGTCGCCGCTGTCGAAAACCAGCGGGCTGTCGTCGATGTCCTCGCCCCAGATGTCGAGGTTCAGCACTGAAAAGGGAAAGCGGGTGCCCTCGGTCGTCACCTTGTCGGCGAAACGGCTGGGGATACGCTTGCCGCGCGGTTGTCCGTTGAGGTCTGCCGCCGCCACACGGATCGTGCGGACATGCGGGTTCTTGCGGAGCCAGTTCTGCATTTCTCACCTGTCGGGCGGTGGGCCGGGCCTTGCGGTGGTGCCACGCGGACAGTGCCGCCCATACGCCGAATAATTTGATCAAAAGTTTGATACTACCGGATCAGATTGGGGCGCAAGCGTAATTTTTGGCGGGTGTCCTGCGGCAGATGCCGGTTGAGCCGGGCGTTGAACACCCCGAAGAGCCCGATGATCACCAGTGTCAGCAGGATGAAATAGCCCGCAAGGATCGGGTAGGGAATGAAAGGATTGAAGGTCTTGTCCGCGAAATAGCTGGCGTAATACAGCGCGTCGCCCTTCTGCTGAACTGCCGGGAAACCGCTGAAGAACACCAGCGTCGTGGCGTGAAACAGAAAGATCGCCTCGTTCGTGTAGGCCGGCCAGGCCAGTCGCAGCATGGTGGGCCAGATCACCCGCCGAAATCGTTTCCAGCCCGACAGACCATAGGCATCCGCCGCCTCGATGTCGCCCTTGGGCACCGATTGCAGCGCGCCGTAGAAAATTTCACCGCTGTAGGCGGCGGTGTTGCAGAACAGCACAACCAGCGCCCCCAGCCATGCGGCGGAAAAGGGGTCGAAGATCGCCGACTGCTGTTTGAGGGTGAGAAACAGGAAGTAGCCAAAGAAGAACTGGATGAAGAGCGGCGAGCCGCGGAAGATGAAGATGAACCACTCCGACGGCTTGCGCAGCAGCGGGTTTGGACTTGCCTTGCCCACCCCAAGGGCGGTGGCCAGGAAAAAGCCGCTGATCAACGCCAGGGTCCCGAAGTAGATGTTCCACAACATCCCCGAACCGATCAGCGTGAACTGTTCGCACAGGGTGAAATTGTCCCGTGGCAGCAGGCGTTCGCCGATCCCCATCGACCGCAGGGCGTAGTCCTGTATGGTCTGAAGGCAGCTCATGCGGCTTTCCTCTGCGCTTCGCCGCCCATGGTGGCTTGCCCGCGTGTGAGGCGCTTCATCAGGCGGCCCAGCACGATTTCGGAGACCCGCGTGAAGGCAAGGTAGAAGACCAGCAGCGCGAGGAAGTACCACACCCGCCAGTCACCATGCGGGTAGTCGGTAAAGCGGGGCGTCTTGGCCGCGCCCAGTTCGCGGGCCCAATAGACGATGTCCTCGACCCCCAGCAGGAACAGCAGCGGGGTGGACTTGATCAGTACCATCCACAGGTTCGACAGGCCGGGCAGCGCATAGACCCACATCTGTGGCACCAGAATCCGCCAGAAGGTCTGGCGCGCGGTCATGCCGTAGCTTTCCGCGGTTTCGATCTGTGCGCGGGGCACGGCGCGCATGGCGCCGAACAGGACATTGGCCGCGAAGGCCCCAAAGACGATGGCAAAGGTCAGAACCGCCAGGGCAAAGCCGTAGGTTTCGTGCACCCATTGCGGGGAATTGCCAAGCGGCATCTTGGCGGCCTGACACACCAGAAAGTCGCTGCCCTGGCGGATCGGCTGATCCCAGTCGGGGCATTTCCACAGGTGGCGCAGGTATTCGATGCCCTGGTCCAGCGCGATGACGAAGAACAGGAAAAAGGCGATATCCGGCACGCCGCGCACGATGGCGATATAACCCTTGCCGAACCACCGCAGCGGGGCAAAGCCCGCCCGCGCCGCCATCGCGCCGCCGAAGCCGAAGGCCAGCGCGGTGGGCGCGGTGATCGCGAGCAGCAGCAGCACGGTGCCGAAGGCGGTATAGAACGCCACATGCTTGCCCGTCGTCAGGTAGCACCAGAGCCAGCCGAGCCCCTCCAGCGTCGATGGATCGGCGCAGGCGTCAAACATGGCCCACCTCGGGGTAAGGGGGCATGGGCGCGGTGAAAAAGGGGGGCATGAGCGGGGTCAATTCATAGAAAGGGGCGGACCGTCGGCCCGCCCCGATCCTTGTCGGATCAGAATGTCTTGGCGTCTTCGCCGAACCATTTGACGATCAGTTCGTTCAGGCTGCCGTCGTCCTTCATGGACTGGATCGCGGCGTCGAGCTTTTCTTTCAACTCCGTATCGCTTTCGCGGACGCCGACACCGATGCCGCCGCCCAGCGGCACGTCATCGCCCACAAAGGTCAACTCACCGCCGGATTCCTCGACGGTGGGGGCCAGTGCGTCCTTGTCCGCGAAAACCGCATCGGCCTCGCCCGACATGACGGCGGCGACGGTTTCGTCATAGGTGGCGAATTCCAGCAGGGTCGCGCCGGATTCGGCGACATGCGCCGCCTGGATGGTGCTGGTCTGCGCTGCGACAACGCCGCCTTCCAGATCCACACCATCCGATTTCGCCACATAGGCGGAGGCGGCGGGCGGGAAATAGTTCTGGGTAAAGTCGATGACCTCGTCCCGCTCGTCGGTGATCGACATGCCGGCGATGATGGTGTCGTAGTTGCCGGAGGTCAGGTTGGGGATGATGCTGTCCCATTCATTCGTGACCCATTCGCAGGTCAGCTCGGCGCGTGCGCAAAGCTCGTCGCCGACTTCGCGTTCGAACCCGTCCACTTCACCCGCGTCGTTGAGAAAGTTGTAGGGAGGGTACGCGCCCTCGGTCCCCATGCGGACCGTGCTGGAGTGTGCGTCGGCAAAGGCCGACCCGGCCATCATGGCCAGCGCGGTGGCGGAAAGGATGATCTTCTTCATTACTGGATACTCCCGTTATGGATGTCGTTGCGGTTTACGTTGCGTGGGTCGCGGAAAGGAACCCGCGCAGGCGTTCTGATTTGGGGGCGCCGAACAGGGTGTCCGGCGGGCCTTCTTCCTCGATCAGGCCCTGATGCAGGAATATGACGTGGTCGGATACATCCGCGGCCAGTTTCATGTCGTGGGTCACGATCAGCATGGTACGGCCCTCGGCGGCCAGGTCCTTGATGACCTTGACCACCTCCTGTTCCAGCTCCGGGTCCAGCGCGCTGGTCGGCTCGTCGAACAGCAGCGCCTCGGGCTCCATGCACAGACCGCGCGCAATCGCGGCGCGCTGTTGCTGGCCGCCGGACAGCTGGGCAGGGTAGACATCGCATTTGTCGCCGATCCCGACCTTTTCCAGATAGCCGCGGGCCGATGTCTCGACCTCGGCCCGGTCACGACCGAGCACGGTCAGCGGCGCCTCCATCACATTCTGCAGGATGGTCATATGGGACCACAGGTTGAATTGCTGGAACACCATGCTGAGGTTGGTGCGGATGCGCAGCACCTGTTTCGGGTCGCTGGGGCGGCGGGCGTGGCCGCTGCCTTTCCAGGCGACCGGCTCGCCCTTGAACAGGACCTCGCCCTGCTGGCTGTCCTCCAGCAGGTTGCAACACCTCAGCAGCGTGGATTTGCCCGACCCGGACGACCCGATCAGCGAGATCACGTTGCCTTTGGGTGCGCTGAGGCTGACACCCTTGAGCACTTCCAGCGCGCCATACGCCTTGTGCAGGTCCTTGATCTGGATAACCGGGGTCTCGGGGGCCACGTGTGTCACTTCTTACCGTTTCGATGTGACATAAGGGAATAATTTCCCCCGGATTGCAACGGGGCGATGTGCGTGGATGCCTGCCAAACAGGCTGACCAAGGGTCAATTGCCCAAGGTCACGGCAGCCGCTCCCGGCGGGCGCGGGCGTTACTGGCCCTCGACCCGTTGGCGGGCAAGCGCGCTGTCCTTGTCTTCGACCCCCAACAGGTTGGTGACAAGCCGCAGCAGCGCGTCTTCTTCGTCGGCGCGGGTGCCATCGGCCAGCACGACCTTCCACAGCGCCTCGATCACGCCGACGCGATTCTCGTAGGGCACCGCGTCCTTGATCGCCCGGGTAAAGCGGACGGTGTCAGGGGCCTGCGCCTCCAGTTCTTCGGCGTCAGTGCGCAGCGCGGTCGCCTCGTCCCCGGTCAGCCCGTAGCGGTCGCGGGCGATCTGTTCGATTCGCTGCACCTCGTCGGCATCGTAGTCGTTGTCGGACCGGGCGACGCGCACCAAAAGCGCCGTCAGCGCCAGACGGGCGTCGGTATCGGGAAGCGGGGCGGGATCGGGCTGGGTCAGCCGTTTGATGAAGTCAGCGAACATATGCAGGATATAGGCCCCTGCGCGGGGCTTGCCAACTCAGAGATTGCGCAAGGCACCGTCGCGCGCCGCCTGCATGTCCAGATCCGTCAGCCCAAGCGCGGTTTCGATGGCGAGAAGCTGTATTTCTTCCTTCTCGTCGCGTTCTCCGTCGGCAAGGGCCACTGACCACATTGCCTCTCCCAGCGCCTTGCGATCGGCATAATCGACCTCCTGGCGCAGGATTTCCACAAATTCGGGCGTGCCGGGCGCGTCCCGTTCAAGCGCCTCGCAGGTCGCGCGCAGCTTTGCCGCCTCCAGCGGTTTCAGTCCAAAGGTCCGCGACAGGATGCGGTCGATCTGACCGACCTCGGCGGCGTTGTAGTTGCGGTCTGCCAGCGCCACGCGCACCAAGAGCGCCCCAAGCGCAAGTTGGGCGTTGGGCTGGGGCAGGGGTTTGGGTGCCGGTTTGCGGCGGGGAAAGAGGCGTTCGAACATGACGGTCTACCTAGGCTCTGGACCCATTAATTCCATATGCTCAGCGGCGATTTCACGAAATTTCAATGGTTTGGGGCGCGCAGCCAATCCCCTCTCGGGACATTGCTGCGCAATGCCCTGCCGGGCAGTGGTAGGTTCTATTTGCAAGCGACCCAAGACATTGAAATGAAGTGAAATCGCCGCCCGTCGCTCCGAAGGAGCGCCGAGTCATGCTGGCACGCCTTCTGCGTGACGGGTTTGACGGATTTTCCCGCAGGCTGCGTCGCATCTGCTTGAAATAGAATTACTATTCCTGCGCAGATGATCCTTGTCAGCGGAAAAATCTGTCAAACTGAGCGTATGGAATTAATGAGTCCAGAGCCTAGCTCAGGTCCGGCGGATTGCCAAAGCGTAATGTGTCGATCGCGATGCCCTGGGGGTCGGTATTCGTCAGCACGACGCCGGCGATGTCGCGAATGTCGCCCGCGCGGGCGAAACCCAGCGTCATTTCGCCCAACGGCTCGACCGGCACCGCGCCGATGACGGACCCGTCGCGGCGCAGGAACTGGGCCAGTGCCGCCCCGTCTTCGCCGCCGCGCAGTTCGAAGGACAGCGCAGTCTGGTCGTTGTCGAATAGCCAGGCGATGGCCCCTTCGCCCTGACCCTCGCGGCGGGGAAATCCGGCGGGGCCATAGCCGTTCAACACCGCGTTGCCGGAAAAATGCACGATGGACAGGTTCTGGCCCGCCTGGCCGGGCAGCAGGATCAGCGGACCCAGCGCGGCACCGATCACCTGATCGTGGGTGTCCGCCGCCGCCAGCCCCTGTCCCGCGAAGCGTTCGCCGAACTGGGCGCCGTCCAGGTCGATGACATCGTCGGCCAGCCGCCCGGGCCCGGACCCGGACCGGATGTCATCGAAGGTGATGACCCGCGTCAGCGCAAGGCTGTCCGGATCGACAAGGCAGACAGGCGCCCCGCAGGCGAGAAGGCCGGTCGGCGTCAGAGACAACAGGAGGGCGCGCAAGAATGTCATGCGCGCAGCCTAGCACGATTCTCAGCCGTCGTATCCTTCAACGATCACCAGGTCACCCTCCGAAACGGGCAGGCGTATCTCCTTGGCGTTCTGGTAGGCATCGCTTTCGTAACAGGCGATGGCGTCGGCGAGGCTGGGAAACTCCAGGACAACGGTGCGACTGCGCCATGCGCCCTCCCGCAGGTCCTGAGCGCCGCCGCGCACCAGGAAGCGCGCCCCGTAGTCGGCGAAGGGTTTGGCGTTGGCCGCCCGGTAACGGTCGTAGGTCTCTGCGTCTTTGACGTCCATCCGGGCGATCCAGTATCCTTTTGGCATCGGCGTCTCCTATCCGAGGTTCGCGAAATGAGAGGCAAGGCGTCTCGCTTCGCCCTCCAGTCCGTAGGGCGGGTTGATCACGAAAAGGCCTGATCCAACCATCCCATGTCCCGGCCGCGCCGGGGGAAAGCGGACTTCGTGCCGCAGGGCCTGCGGATGCGCCTGCGCCAGTGCCGCCAGCATGGGCTGGTGTGCCTTGGTCGTCAGGATCGGGTACCACAGGACGATGATGCCGACGTTCCAGGCGCGTGCCAGCCTTTGGATGGTGCGCGGGAGGGTCTCGTAGTCCGACTTGATCTCGTAGCTGGGGTCGATCAGCATCAGGCCCCTTCGCGGGGTCGGCGGGACGAGGGCGAAGGCCGTTTCGATCCCGTCGCGCAGGTGGCATTTCGCCGGGTAGGGCGACATGGCGAGGTCCAGCGCGGCGTGTTCGGCGGGGTGCAGTTCGGCCAGGTGGATCTGATCGCTGGGGCGCAGCAGCCGGGCGGCGATCAGCGGCGAGCCGGGATAGGCGCTGGGCCCGTGGTCGGCGCGCACGGCGTCCAGCACGCGGGGGTAGGGATGCTCCGCGCCGAACCAGCCACGGGCGCGGTCGATGCCCTGCGCCGCCTCGCCGGTCTTGCGCGCCGCCGCATCGGCCAGATCATAAAGCGCCCGCCCGCCGTGGGTTTCCATGTAGGTCAGCGGCTTGTCCTTGGCGGTCAGGTAATCGAGCATCCAGGCCAGCAGCCCGTGCTTGTGAACGTCCGCAAGGTTCCCCGCGTGATAGATGTGCTGGTAGGAGAGCATGAGGTGGTTCTAGGGGATGGGGTGACGGAGGGGAAGGGTGGGCGCGGCCTGATCAGGTCTTTCGTACTGAACGTAGTTGAGGTCAGCTTCGAGCGCATGTTCTATTCTCAAAGCGAAGACCTATTGCCAAAGCAAAGCTTTGGCAGCGCCCGAACCGCCCCCACGGGGCGGGCGCTACTCGCCCACCCCTCGGTTCGGGCGCGATCTGTTTCGGATGTCGGACATGACCGCTAAGTCCACATAGCCGACGTTGCTAACTGACGCAGCGAAAGGCCGCTCCCGACCGACGCCACCTCAAACCAACCGCGAAACCTCTTTCGCCGCCCGGACAAAATCCTTGAACAGCGGATGCGGGGCAAAGGGTTTCGACTTCAGTTCCGGGTGGAACTGGACGCCGATGAACCACGGGTGGTCGGGCCATTCGATGATCTCGGGCAGGCGGCCATCCGGGGACATGCCGGAGAAGACGAGGCCGGTGTCCTCGAGCTTTTCCTTGTAGGCGATATCGACCTCGTAGCGGTGCCGGTGGCGTTCGTCGATCTCGGTGGCGCCATAGGCTTCGGCCACGCGCGAGCCGGGGGTCAGCACCGCGTCGTAAGCGCCGAGCCGCATGGTGCCGCCCTTGTCGTCGCCGACCTTGCGTTCGACCTTGTGGTTGCCCTGTACCCATTCCTTGAGGTGGTAGACGACCGGTTCGAACCGTTTCCTGCCGGCCTCGTGGTCGAACTCCTCTGACCCGGCGGTCTTGAGCCCGGCAAGGTTGCGCGCGGCCTCGATCACCGCCATCTGCATCCCGAGGCAGATCCCGAGGTAGGGCACCTTGTGCTCGCGGGCGTATTGCGCCGCCTTGATCTTGCCCTCGGTGCCGCGTTCACCAAAGCCGCCGGGCACGAGGATCGCGTGGAACCCTTCGAGGTGCGGCGCCACGTCCTGCGCCTTGTCGAAGATCTCGGAATCGACCCATTCCACGCGCACCTTCACGCGGTTGGCCATGCCGCCGTGGGTCAGCGCCTCGGCGATGGATTTGTAGGCGTCCTCAAGCTGGGTGTACTTGCCGACGATGGCCACCTTCACCTCGCCCTCGGGGTTGTGGATGCGGTCGTAGACGTCGTGCCACATGGCAAGGTCGGGCCGGGGGGCCGGCGAGATGTCGAAGGCGTCGAGCACCGCCTGGTCCAGCCCCTGGGCGTGGTAGGCGAGCGGCGCCTCGTAGATGGATTTCAGGTCGTAGGCGGCGACCACGGCCTCCTTGCGGACGTTGCAGAACAGCGCGATTTTCTCGCGCTCCTTCTCCGGGATCGGCTGTTCGGAGCGGCAGACCAGGATGTCGGGGGCGATGCCGATGCTTTGCAGTTCCTTGACCGAGTGCTGGGTCGGCTTGGTCTTCAGTTCGCCGGAGGCGGCGAGGTAGGGCAGGAGGGTCAGGTGCATGAAGATGCACTGACCGCGGGGTTTGTCGTGGCTGAACTGGCGGATCGCCTCGAAGAAGGGCAGGCCTTCGATGTCGCCCACCGTGCCGCCGATCTCGCAGAGCATGAAATCGACCTCGTCATCCCCGATATGCAGGAAGTCCTTGATTTCATTCGTCACATGCGGAACCACCTGGATGGTCTTCCCGAGGTAGTCGCCGCGGCGCTCCTTTTCCAGCACGTTGGAATAGATCCGCCCCGAGGAAACGGAATCGGTCATGCGCGCGGGCACACCGGTGAAACGCTCGTAATGGCCGAGGTCGAGATCGGTTTCGGCACCGTCGTCGGTCACGAAGACCTCGCCGTGTTCGAAGGGCGACATGGTGCCGGGATCGACGTTCAGGTAGGGGTCGAGTTTGCGCAGCCGCACGGAGAATCCGCGGGCCTGCAGCAATGCCCCCAGCGCCGCCGACGCCAGCCCCTTGCCCAGGGAGGAGACCACACCGCCGGTGATGAAGATGTAACGCGCCATGTTCTGGAAAGCCCCCGTGTTGTCGCATTTCTGTGGCAAGACAAGCCTCACGCGCTGCGGAAATCCGCACCACCACGGGACTTAAGCCTAACAGGATTCGGTTGGTCGAGGCAAGAGCATCCCGCAACATCATGTTGCGAAAATCAGCGATGCCTCAAGGTCTTGTGTATTCAGGTTAATCGGCCGCGGGGACCAAGGGTGCATCGTCATCCGCTGTCGGCGGCAGCAGGCTATCGCCCGCCGGTGCGGTCGTGCCTTCGTCGGACTGGCTGGCCGGTGCCCCGCCAAGCCGGTCAATGACCGACGCGCCAGAAGATTTCTGCGCCACGATGATGGTCAAGGAAATCGAGGTGACAAGGAAGGCCACGCCCAGAAGCCAGGTCAGCTTGCCCAGGGCCGTCGCCGCCGCGCGACCGGACACGGCGCCACCGCCGCCGCCCATGCCCAGACCGCCACCTTCGGATCTTTGCAGCAGGACGACCGCAATCAGGCCCAGGGCCAGCAGAAGGTGAATGATCAGAAGGACGTTTTCCATGACACCGCTTTCGTTTCCGTTTTGGGGTATCTAGGCGTCTTTGCCCTGCGGGGCAAGGGAGGATTGGCCCCGCCGCGCGGGCTGGTGGAGACCCGCCGCCGGGCATAAAACAAAGACCGCCCAAGGGCTGGGCGGTCTTTACCGAAGCGGTTCTCAACCACGCCTGTTCTTAAGAGGTTCATCCTGGAATTGAGGTGTATCAGACTCGCTTCTTGGCAGGGATCATAGCACGAATCGTCGCGTTTTTCGCCGGAAAAGAGATGCGCGTTCAGAAGGACTTGGCCGAATGTGCCGCAGTGGGGCGGGCGGGCTCCGTGTTATGGACAATTGCGATATGCTGCGCCAGTGTCTGCATATGCCACATGATCACGATTCAGACGATCCCCACGCCCTGCTGCCACCGGACCCGGCGCTGCGGGTCAGGGCGCTGGAGACGCTGCTGACCCGCAAGGGTCTGATCGACCCCGCCGCCCTGGACGAGATCATCGACACCTATGAAAACCGTATCGGCCCCCGCAACGGCGCGCGGGTGGTGGCGCGGGCCTGGGCCGACGCGGGATTTCGCGCCGACCTGATGCAGGATGCGACCGCGGTGGTGGCCGATATGGGCTTTTTCGGTCGTCAGGGCGAACATATCATGGCGGTGGAGAATACGGCGACGCAGCACAACATGGTCGTCTGCACCCTGTGCAGCTGCTATCCTTGGCCGCTGCTGGGCATTCCGCCGGGCTGGTACAAGTCGGATGCCTACCGCGCCCGCGTGGTGCGCGAACCGCGCAGGGTGCTGGCGGACTTCGGGGTAGAGCTGCCGCCCGAGACAGCCGTGCGGGTCTGGGATTCGACGGCGGAGATGCGCTATCTGGTGATCCCGCGCAGGCCCGAAGGCACCGAAGGCATGGACGAAGACGCGCTGATGGCCCTCGTCAGCCGCGACAGCATGATCGGCACTGCCCTGGCGGCGCAGCCATGACCCGCGTCCACGACCATCCTGGTGCAGTCGCGTGACCTGCGTCCACGACCATACTGGCGCAGTCGCGTGACCCGCGTCCACGACATGGGCGGGCGGTTCGGCGATGGACCGGTGGTGCCCGAAGAGGAAAGCGTGATCTTTCACGCGGACTGGCACCCGCGTGCCATGGCGGTCACTGTGGCGACAGGCCCGCTGGGGCAATGGAACCTCGACATGTCGCGCCATGCGCGCGAACGGCTCGCGCCAAAGGATTATACCCGGTTCTCCTACTACGAAAAATGGATGGCGGCGCTGGCGAACCTGCTGGTGGAGCAGGGGCTTGTCACCCGCGACGAACTGACCGGCGCGGCGGAGGCGGGGCCCAGCCCGCTGGCGGACCGGGCACTGACCCGCGACCGGGTGGCAGAGGTTCTGGCGCGCGGCGGGCCGGTGGACCGCCCCAGCGCGGTGAGGCCGGTGTTTGCGGCGGGTGATGCGGTGGTGACGCGGGCGCAGGCCGAGAATGCCGCGGTGCCGGGTGGTCACACCCGGTTGCCCGCCTATGCCGCCGGGGCGCGGGGGCGCATCCTGCGGCTGCACGGATCACATGTTTTTCCCGACAGCAATGCGCATGGGCTGGGCGAGGCGCCCGAACCGCTTTATGCGGTGGTCTTTCCCGCGTCCGAGCTTTGGGCGCATCCGGAACACCCCGGTGACGAGGTGGTGGTGGACCTGTGGCAAAGCTATCTGAGGGCTGCACCATGATCCGGCCCGAACCGGCATTCGAGGCACCCTGGCATGCGCAGGTCTTTGCCCTGACGGTGCATCTGAATGAAAGCGGCCAGTTCAGCTGGGGCGATTGGGCCGCGCGTCTCGGCGCGACCCTGCGGCGGCACGGTCTGTCGCGGGACCTGAATGGGGGCGAGGATTACTTTGCCGCCTGGCTGGAAACCCTGGAGGACCTGCTGGCCGAGCGCGGAATGGCCGAAGCGGGCGATGTCAGCGCGCTGCGCGATGCGTGGGAGGCGACCTATCTGCGCACGCCGCATGGGGCGCCGGTGCGGCTGGACGACGCTCCCGGCTGACGCCGGATCGCCCCGCCCGCCGTCCCGTCATTCGTCGACGTCGTCGATGTCGGCCTGACCCGAGAGCGCGCGGCGCACATGGCTCCAGCTCAGGCCGATGCCAAGCACGAGGCTCAACGCCGCGAGGGAAAGCCAGACGTTGACGCTGGAATTGTCGAGGCGCAGCACCTTGAGGTCATACAGCACCCAAAGCGCCGCACCCACGACCGCCAGCACCAGCAACATGCCAAAAGCCCCGATGGAGCGTAGCGTCGCCCGCAGGTAGATGATGTAGCCGATCAGCAGCAGAAGCCCCAGCAGCACCGCGATGGACAGATTGGCCCCGCCATAATCCATCACCCAGTTGGTGTAATTGTATTCCGTCGGGTTGAAGGTCGCCGCCAGCAGAATAAACGCACAGACCCAGCGCATCACGAAACCCATTGTGCAGACCCTCCTTGCGGTTTGGGCAGGTCCATAGCCCCGAAACGCGGTCAAAGTCCATGTTGACCGTCACCTCTGCGGACAATCCGCGCGGGCCGGTCACGTTTTTCAGTTTCACCCGCGCTGCTTCGACGTTATAGCAGGCCCGGTTGCCAAAAGGGGAAGTTCAATATGGCCAATGTCGTTGTTGTCGGTGCCCAGTGGGGAGACGAGGGGAAAGGCAAGATTGTCGACTGGCTGTCCGAGCGGGCCGATGTGATCGCGCGGTTCCAGGGCGGGCATAATGCGGGCCACACGCTGGTGATCGACGGTGAGGTCTTCAAGCTGAGCCTGCTGCCCTCGGGCATCGTGCGCGGCGGCAAGCTGAGCGTGATCGGCAACGGCGTGGTGCTGGACCCCTGGCATCTGGTAAAGGAGATCGAAGGCCTGCGCAGCCAGGGCGTGACGATCAGCCCGGAAACCCTGATGATCGCGGAGAATACGCCGCTGATCCTGCCGATTCACGGCGAGCTTGACCGCGCGCGGGAGGCGCAGAATTCGGTGGCCAAGATCGGCACCACCGGGCGCGGCATCGGCCCCGCGTACGAGGACAAGGTGGGTCGCCGCGCGGTGCGCGTGGCCGATCTGGCAGATGAGGCCACGTTGGAGCTGCGGGTGGACCGTGCGCTTGTCCATCACGACGCGCTGCGCCGGGGGCTGGGGCTGGAACCGGTGGACCGCGACGCGCTGATCGCGTCGCTGAAAGAGATCGCGCCGACCGTCCTGGAATATGCCGCACCGGTCTGGAAGGTGCTGAACGAACAGCGCAAGGCGGGCAAGCGCATCCTGTTCGAAGGTGCGCAGGGCGCGCTGCTGGACATCGACTTTGGCACCTATCCTTTCGTCACCTCGTCGAACGTGATCGCGGGGCAGGCGGCGACCGGCACCGGGATCGGGCCCGGCTCCATCGACTTTGTCCTTGGGATCGTGAAGGCCTATACAACGCGCGTGGGTGAAGGGCCTTTCCCGGCAGAACTGGACGATGCGGACGGCCAAAGGCTGGGCGAACGGGGGCATGAGTTCGGCACCGTCACCGGGCGCAAGCGCCGCTGCGGCTGGTTCGATGCGGTGCTGGTCCGCCAGACCTGCGCCACATCGGGCGTGAACGGCATCGCCTTTACCAAACTGGATGTGCTGGACGGTTTTGATACCCTCAAGATCTGCGTGGGCTACGAACTGGATGGCAAGACCCTGGAATATCTGCCGACCGCGGCGGACCAGCAGGCGCGCTGTACCCCGATCTACGAGGAAATGCCGGGCTGGTCGCAATCGACCGAAGGCGCCCGCAGCTGGGCCGACCTGCCGGCGGAGGCGATCAAATACGTGCGCCGGGTCGAGGAGTTGATCCAATGCCCCGTGGCGCTACTCTCCACCTCGCCGGAGCGCGAGGATACCATCCTGGTGACAGACCCCTTCGCTGACTGAGGAGATCGCATGGCCCTGAGCTACAAGGCGCGGCGCCGCTGGGCGCTGGTTATCCTGCTAATCGGTCTGCCGCTTTATATCGTGGTGGCGCTGAACGTGGTTGCGCTGTTCGACAGGCCTTCGATCCTGGTGGAACTGGCGGTCTACGTGGGCCTTGGCGTGCTTTGGGCGATTCCCTTCAAGTTCGTCTTCAGGGGCGTCGGGCAGGCGGACCCCGACGGGCGGGACGACTGAGGTTGCGCCGTCGGGTCGAGAGGCCCCTGCAGGGGTAGTCCGTTTCAGCCTTTGATGCAGGTGAGTGAAGCCGGGGCTCGGGATGTGTGGACCGCGCTGGGTCGCGCTCAGGCAGCATGTCGACGGCGTTCGCGCCGAATAGGCCATCGCTGGCCATCGTCCGACGTCATGCCACGTCCTTGGCGGCTGTTTGCAAGGCCATGCATCGAAATGAAAAGGCCGCCCCGAGGGGCGGCCTTTTCATGCCGGGTGGGCTGTGTTCAACCGGCGGCGCGCTGGTCGGGACGATAGCCGATGTCCTCTGATACGGTAAAGCGACCGCCCTTGATCTTTTCGATCTTGCCTGCCCGCAGGAGCTGCCCGAAAGAGCGCAGCCCGTCTTCGCGGCTGAAGCCGTCCTGGGGACCGACCTGGCGCACCTTGGTCATCAGCTGCGGGCGCGAGAATTGTTCGAACCCTTCGACAAACGACATATAGGCCGCTGCGGCCTCCAGCAGTTCAGACAGGGAATGCGCACCCATTTCCTCGGCATACTCGGCAAAGCTGACGGTGCCGGCGGCGGGCGCCTTGGGCTGGGCTGTCACCGCAGAGACGCGGCGCGGGCGCACCGGCCCTTCGGCCCGGGGGCGGTCCACGTCGATCCGCTGTTCCGCCACCAGTTTCAGCGGTGCAGGGCGCGATTCGCCCGGACGCGCGGTCCGGCTTCCCGATCCGACGGGGCGACGGGGGCGCACGACCTCTTCCAGGTCCGAGCGGAAGGCACGGTTCTTTTCATCGCGCTCCGTATCGGTGCCGATGGCGCTGTCCGCCTTCTTGGCCGCGACGGCGGCGCGCAGATGGGCAAAGGCGTTGCGACGTTTCGTGCTTTCGGGTTCGTCCATCTGGTGGTCGGCTTCAGCCATCAGGCGGGTCATGTCGCCCCTGGCCTCGTCCTCGATCTCGGGCAGGGCGTGGCGCGCGTTGCCGGATGTCCAGCCTGCCGCGGGCTCTTTGTCCAACGCGGCGCTATCGCTGACGATGTCCTTTTCCAGTTCCGCCAGTTCGCGCGCCAGTTCCTGTTCGTCTTCTGGCGAGAGCGAAGTCGCGTTGCCGGACTTGGCAGGTGCCAGGTCGTCCAAATCCAGGTCGCCGTCCGCGTCATCGTCGGACATTGCGAAATCGTCGTCGTCCTGGTCTTCGTCTTCGTATTCTTCCAGCTGACCGCGGGCGATGGCCTCTTCGAGTTCGGCACGTTTGACCTTGATCACACGGGCACGGGGCTGTGGGGGCGCAGTGACCTCCGCCTCGGCATTCTCGGTGGAGGTGTGGGCATCTTCCCCGGTGTCCGCGTCGAGGTCATCCTCGGCTTCTGCCGCGATGTCGAAATCGTCATCTGCCTCTGGCGCCTCGTCCGCGGCGTCCTGTGTCAGAACCTCGTCATCGTCTTCTGCGTCGTCGTCGGACCCGAAGAGGTTGGCGAGCGCGTCATGCTGTTCCGCAGCGTGCTGCTCCGTGGTGTCTTGCTGCGCGGTTTCTTCCGGCAAGGTCGCCGCGGGCGCGTCGTCTTCCATCGACAGGCGGCTCAGGATGTCGCTGTACTCGTCAGCCTCTTCGGCGCTGTCGGCGGCATCGTCCGCGTCGAGCGCGTCTTCGATGTCATGACGCGCCAGGGCGACGGCGTCCTGTTCGGCCAGGTCGTCATCTGCCATGTCGTCATCGCCGTAGAAGGCATGCGCATCGGCCGAGGCTGTCGCGACGGCGTGCTCGTCTTCGGCATAGCCGTCGTCGGAGGCGTTGCCGTCATGCTGGGCGACCACTGCACGGATGCGCTGGAGCTTGGCTGCGATACTGTCGGGGGCGGGGGCCGCGCTGACGGGGGCGGGGGCCGTTACCGGCGTCGCATCGGTCTCTGCCGTGACTGCCTGCTCGGCGATGTCATCCGCAGCGTCCTCGAAATCATCCGATGCGACGGTAGCCGCATCGCTTTCGGCAAAGAAGGAGCCGACTTCCGAATCCGGTTGGCCGGGGACGATGTCGGTTTCCGCGTCACTCTCCGCGCTTTCGGCGGCGGTGTCGGAGATATTGTCGGTCTCTTCGGCAGGCGTCTGCGCGACCGGGGCTGCCACGTCTTCTTCCTCAAGCGGATCGGAGACATCGGTGATATCCACATGCGCCTCGGCGGCGATGGCGGTCTCTTCGGCCTCGGCAGCGGCTGCCGGGGCAGCAGGCTGTTCGGCGGGGGCGGGCGATTGGGCCGCCGGTGTCTGCTGTTCCGATGTCTGCTGTTCCTGCGCCCGCGCGGTGTCCCGCTGGTCTTCCAGGGCGCTGAGAACGATCTTGCCCTCGTGTTCGCGGGCCTGAACCCGGCGAGAAATTTCCTTCTGCGCAATCCGGGCGAGCATTTCCGCGTCCGGCTGGGGTGGTTCGGCACCGAAGTAACGGTCGTCTGCCGCCAGGTCGCGGAAATACTCCGCAATCGCCTTCATGGTGCCGAAGCTGTCGTCGAAACCTTCCAGCGTGCACGAAAACGTGCCATAGGAGACGGTCAGGATCTTGTTGTTACTCATCATCGGATGCTCGTCCTCTGCGGTTGTGCAGAAACCTGTTTACCACGATGTCCAAGACCAAACCGGCCCGAATCTGTGCAAGGCATCGTATCATTTCAAGGCCAGAATGTGATCTGTTTCCGGAATAAGGGCAAATGAGCCATGAATGACGGCATTGTCGCCAAAACAAATAGCATTGTGTACGATACGGTGCCAATCACGCTGGTCGGTGGGGGGAATTCTACGCCGCAGGACCTTGCCGAAGCGTTGACGCTGGCACCGAGGTGCGTTGCAGCGGACGGCGGCGCGGGGGCTGCGCTGGCAGCCGGGGTGATGCCCGAAGCGGTGATCGGCGATTTCGATTCCCTGACAAGGGCGGACCGGGACGCATTGCCGCCCGAGGTCCTGCACCCGATCGCGGAGCAAGACAGCACCGATTTCGAAAAGGCGCTGACCCGCATCGACGCGCCGCTGGTCATTGCCGTGGGATTTACCGGCGGACGGATGGATCATCAGCTTGCGGCCCTGCACACCCTGATGGTCTGTGCCGACCGTCCCTGCGTCCTGCTTGGGGCGGAAGAGGTGGTGTTCCTCACGCCACCCCGGATCGCCCTGCCGACCGGGCCGGGAGATGTCGTTTCATTGTTTCCGCTTGGACCCGTCTCGGCGCGCAGCACGGGGCTGCACTGGCCACTCGATGGGCTGGGCTTTGCGCCGGGCCTTCAATCCGGCACATCGAACCACGCGACGGGGCCGATGACAGTGGAGGTGGACGCCCCCGCGATGCTGATGTTGCTGCCGCGGCGGATGCTGCGGCCGGTGGCGACGTCCTTGTCGGCGGCATCCGCCGCCCGTTGGCCCCGGCGCGCAGGATGATGCGGTGTCAGGCTGCGGGGCGGCTCATCTCGACCTGGTTGCGGCCTTTCACCTTGGCGGTGTAGAGCGCCTTGTCCGCCTGATCCATCAGCCGGTTTCCGGTCTCCTGTGGCGTGACACCCGGTTCGCCGACATTCGGCAGGCTGTGCGGGGCGCTGCTTATCGTCATGCCGATGCTGATGGTGATGCGCACCGGCGTCGCGCTGCCGGGCAGATCGAAGGGGCGGCAGCCGATCTGGTCGCACAGGCGCAGGGCGGCTTGCCGCGCCTCCGCAGCCGTGGTGGCCGGCATGACGATCATGAATTCCTCGCCGCCGATGCGGGCCACCATGTCGGTCGGGCGCAACGCGCCGCGCAGCCGTTCGGCGACCTGCACCAGTGCGGCATCGCCCGAGGCGTGGCCGAACAGATCGTTGATCTGCTTGAAGTGGTCCAGGTCGCAGACCATGACCGCAAAGGGCCGCCCGGTGCCGCGCGCCTGTTCGGCCACCTGTGCGAGATGCGGCATCGCATAGCGCCGGTTGTAGAGCCCCGTGAGCGGGTCGCGCGTCGCCGCCTTGAGGCCGGTGCGGATGGTCTGGCGCAGGTGATCCGTCACCCGCTTGCGCCGCAGCAACGCCTTGAGGCGCAGCGCGAGTTCATCGGCGTCGAAGCCTTCGGTCATCAGATCATCCGCGCCGAGGTCAAGCGCGGTGGCGGCCAGGGCGGGATCGGGCCGCGTCTGCAGCACCAGAATGCCCGAATGCTGGGTGTGCGCGTTCGCCCGCAGGGCCGAGATCAACCGCAGATTTTCCTCGGGATGGGGGGTATCGGTGTCGATGGTCAGGACAAAGATGTCAGGTGCCCTTGCGACGATACGTTCGCTCATCACATCGGTGACGTTGGCCAGCATCACCCCCGCGCCCAGTAGGGGCCGCATCTGGATGGCCCAGCGTTGCATGACGGCCTTGTTCCGGCCGACCAAGACGAAAGCCCCTTGCGCGCCGAAGGGGACTTCCGGCTCCGCAAAGCCGAGCGGGCCTGCTGCGTCATCGCGAATGCGCCAATCGGCTTCCGTGTTGTGCGCGCGGATCAGGCTGCGCACGCGGCTCAGCAGCAGGGTGTCGTCGAAGGGACGGGCAAGCACGTCGTGCACCCCGGCCGCCAGCGCGGCCATGCGGGTCGGCCTGTCGACACCTGTGGACAGGGCCAGCATCGCGATCGGCCTGCTGCGGGGGCGGTCGGACAGCGCCTTGCAGAGTGCCGCAGCGGACCCATCGGGCAGGTGCATCGCGCAGAGGATCAGATCGGGTGCCCGCGTTTCGGCGATATCCTGCGCCTCGGCCATGGTGCCGGCCTGCAGCACGCAGTAGAAGGCGCTGGCCAGTTTCACCTTCAGCATGATCCGGTGCGTCGCAATCGGATCCACGATCAGGATTTTACCTTGCATGCCTCCGAACCCCACGTGAAGAATGTATAGACCTCATGGCTACTTTTTTCGCTCCATTGGTTAACAAAGCGTTGCCAGAATCCTAAAAACCGGAAAACCCCATGTCACTTGCGCGAGAGTCCGCTGAAAGTTTTGCCCTGCAGGCCCTGGCCTGGCTGGTCGGAAACGATGATCTGTTGCCCGTCTTCCTGGGCAGCACCGGCGCGTCGGAGGACGATCTGAAGCAGCGTGCAACCGACCCGGTATTTCTGGGGGCGGTTCTGGACTTTATGATGATGGACGATGCCTGGGTGGTCGCATTCTGCGATTCGATAGACGCCGCCTATGACCGTCCGATGATGGCCCGCGCGGCGCTGCCGGGGGGCGAGCAGGTGAGCTGGACATGAGTGAAATCAAGGGATTGCTTTTCGACAAGGACGGCACCTTGTTCGATTTCGCCGCCACCTGGGAGGTCTGGGCAAAGGCGTTCCTGACCCGGTTGTGTGGCCGGGATACCGCCCGTGCCATCCGGGCCGGGGGGCTGATCGGCTTTGACTACGAAACCGGCAAATTCGCGCCCGACAGCATCGTGATCGCGGGCACCCCTGATGAGGTCGGACAGGCGCTGCACGCGGAGTTCCCCGAGCTTGCGGCGGCGGACCTGATTGACATCCTGAACGCGGAGGCAGCGCGCGCGCCGCAGCGCGAAGCGGTGCCGCTGCGGGCCTTGCTGGGGGCGCTGCGCGACCGGGGCCTTGTCCTGGGGGTGGCGACAAACGATGCCATCGCACCCGCGCGGGCGCATCTGTCCGATGCCGGGATCGACGGCCTGTTCGATTTCATCGCGGGGTCGGACAGCGGCCACGGCGCCAAGCCGGAGCCGGGCCAGATGCTGGCCTTCGCCGCCGCGAGCGGCCTGGCACCCGGCCGGATCGCCATGGTCGGTGACAGTGCCCATGATCTGCATGCGGGCCGTGCTGCGGGCATGATCTGTGTAGGGGTGCTGACCGGGATGGCGGGGCCGGATACCCTGGCGCCGCTGGCCGATGTGGTGCTGCCCGACATCGGGCATCTGCCCGCCTGGCTGGACGGTCGGGCCGCCGCGGCGGGCTGACGCGTTCCCAAAGCGACATCTTTCGTCGCGAACGGGACGGATGGGCGCGCGGGCCTGGGGCCTTCTGGAGAAAGCTTCAGGAGGGCGATCCGATGACAGAGACCCTTACCAAACGCAAAGCCCGCGGCGGCGGGCGCGCGGGTGCCAGAACACGGCGTGGCAGCGCGGTGATCGAACAGATGCCATGGAACCCTCCGGTCAATCTGGACCGCCCGACCGAACCGCTCACCGAAGAAGGGGTGCTGGCGATCCACGACGGCGCGATGCGCATTCTCGAAGAGATCGGGATCGCGTTTCTGAACCCCGAAGCGGTCGAGATCCTGGCGCGGGCCGGATGCACCGTGGACGGAGAGAACGTGCGCATGGGGCGCGACATGGTGATGGAATGGGTGGGCAAGGCGCCGTCCGAATTCACCCTGACCCCGCGCAATCCGGATCGCAGGATCACGGTGGGGGGCAGGAACCTGCTGTTCGGCAACGTGTCCTCGCCGCCCAATTACTGGGACCTTGGCATTGGCCGCAAGGTTCCCGGTACGCGTGAGATGTGCCGCGATCTGCTGCGGCTGACGCAATATTTCAACTGCATCCATTTCGCCGGCGGCTATCCGGTCGAACCGGTGGATGTTCACGCCTCGGTCCGGCACCTGGATGTGCTGTTCGACAAGCTGACGCTGACCGACAAGGTGATGCATGCCTACAGCCTCGGCAAGGAACGGGTCGAGGATGTGATGGAGATGGTGCGCATCAGCCAGGGCCTGAGCTGGGAGGAGTTCGAGGCCTCCCCTCGGATGTACACCAACATCAACTCGACCTCGCCGCTGAAACACGACTACCCGATGATGGACGGCTGGATCCGCATGGCGCGGCGCGGGCAGGGGCTGGTGGTGACACCCTTCACGCTGGCCGGTGCGATGGCGCCGGTGACGATGGCCGGGGCGGTTGCGCAATCGCTGGCCGAGGCGCTCTGTGCTGTGGTGCTGGCGCAGATCATCCGCCCCGGCTGCCCTGTGGCGATCGGCACCTTTACCTCCAACGTGGACATGAAATCTGGGGCGCCCGCGTTTGGCACGCCCGAATACATGCGGGCCACTCAGATGACCGGCCAGCTGGCGCGGTTCTACGGGCTTCCGATGCGGTCCTCCGGCGTCTGCGCGGCCAACGTGCCGGACGGGCAGGCGATGTGGGAGACGTCCAATTCGCTCTGGGCTGCGGTGCAGTCGGGGACCAACATGGTCTATCACGCGGCCGGATGGCTGGAGGGCGGGCTGATCGCCAGTCCCGAAAAATTCATCATGGATTGCGAGGTTTTGCAACAGATCCAACGCTACATGCAGCCAGAGATCTGCGCCACCGGCCCGGACGAGATCGCGCTCGACGCGATCAAGTCGGTGGGCACGGCGGGCCATTTCTTTGGCATCCAGCACACGCAGGACCGCTACTCCACCGCTTTCTACCAGCCGTTCCTGTCGGACTGGAAGAATTACGAGGGCTGGGAAGCGGCGGGCGGTATCTGGACGCCGGAGCGGGCGCACCACATGTTCAAGGAAATCGTCACCAGCTTCGAGCCGCCGCCGCTGGACATCGCGATCCGGGAAGAACTGCAGGACTTTGTCGCGCGGCGCAAGGCCGAAGGCGGGGCACCGACCGACTTCTGACGCGCGACCTTTGCGGCGTATTCTTCGACAATTGCATCTGTTGACGCGGTTTTAACCCCTTTGCCGCATGGTGCCCGCGGGGCATATTGGGAAGAGGGACGCATGCACGGTCTAATCAACCGCAGCATCCAGAACTACATCTGCGGAACTTTCGGCAAGCACGGCTGGGACGAGGTCGTCCGGCGGGCGGGACTCGAGTTCGACAGTTTCGAGGCGATGCTGACCTACGAGGATCGGCTGACCCATGTGGTACTGGATGCGCTGATCGCGCTGACGGGGCGTTGCCGCGAGGACCTGCTGGAGGATTTCGGCACGTTCCTGGTGGCCGATCCATCCTTTGAAGGGGTTCGGCGGCTGCTGAGGTTCGGCGGTGTCACCTTTGCCGATTTTCTGCATTCGCTGGATGACCTGCCCGACCGCGCGCGGCTGGCGGTACCCGATCTGCACCTGCCGCAGATCGAACTGCGGGCGGTGGGGCCGGGGCGCTACAGTCTGCTCTGCCGGTCGCCGGTGCACGGCTTTGCCCATGTCATGGTAGGTGTGCTGCGTGCGATGGCCGACGACTATGGCGCGCTGGCACTTCTTGAGCCGACCAGAACGGAGAGGGACGTCGAAACACTGGCGATTTCACTGATTGAACCCGACTACGCCGAGGGCCGCAGTTTCGAGCTGGGGGCGCGGGTGGGATGAACGTGCCGCTCGACCTGTCCTTCCTGGATGTTCTGTGCCCCATGCATCTGGTGGTCGATGCGGCAGGGCATATCCTGCACGCCGGGCCGACGGTAAGAAAGCTGTCGAAAGGCATGTCACTGATCGGGGTGGACTTTCTGGAGGTCTTTGCAGTCAACCGCCCCCGCGCCATTGCCAGTTTCCGCGATCTGCGCCTGTCGCAGGATACCAAGTTGCATCTTGAAATGCGCGCGCCCCCGCAAACCGCGCTCAAGGCGGTTCTCGTGCCGCTGGGGGACGCACAGGGGCGGATGATCGTCAACCTTTCCTTCGGCATTTCAATCGCGAATGGCGTGCGCGACTTTGCCCTCAGCAATGCCGATTTCGCCGCGACGGATCTGGCGATCGAGATGCTCTACCTCATCGAGGCCAAGACCGCGGCGATGGAGGAATCGCGACGGCTGAACCACCGCCTGCAGGACGCGCGGCTCGTGGCGGAGCAGGAAGCGGTCACTGATGCTCTGACCGGGCTGGCCAATCGGCGTGCATTGAACGGCGTGCTGGCCCGGATGGCCGCGGGCCGGGTGCCCTTTGCCGTGATGCAGATTGATCTGGATTTCTTCAAGACCGTCAACGACACGCTGGGGCACGCCGCGGGGGATCATGTGCTGCGGCAGGCTGCGCGGATCATGCGGGAGGAGACCCGCGAAACCGACACGGTGGCGCGGGTCGGCGGGGACGAATTCACCATCGTCCTCCCGAATGTCGCCGACGCGGCCACCCTGCGCGGCGTGGGCCAGCGCATCATCGACCGCATATCAGAGCCGATACCCTACGACGGCCACCTGTGCCGGATTTCCGCCAGCATCGGCACCGTCTGGCACCCCCAGGGCCTGAGCCAGGGGATGGACCGGATGATCGAGGATGCCGATCTGGCGCTTTATTCGTCGAAACACGCCGGGCGGGCGCGTCATACTCTTTACGACGCATCGCTGCGCGGGGTGACGCTGGACCGCCGGGAGCAGTCCAGCGCCTGACGCATCGCCGGGCCACAGTCGGTTCAAAATCGCGACCGCAGGCGCGGGACGATGGACGGCTGCGCAGCCCTGTCGTATCACCCGACCATGAAAAGCCCGCTCCATCTTTTGCGCCGCCTTGTCGCGCGGCTGTCCGAACGTCGCCGCAGGGCGCGCTTTGCCGCCTCGATCCGGCACCTGCATGGGCCGCGCTGCCTGGACCTCGGCGAGGACGACGTGCTGGCCATCGTGCTGGTGCGCAACGGCAGCTACTATCTGGACGCGTTCTTCGACCATTACCGCAGCCTGGGCATCCGACATTTCGCCTTTATCGACAATGGCTCCAGCGACGACACGCTCGACCGGCTGATGGCCCGGTCCGACTGCGTCGTCGATCAATGCACGCTGCCTCTGGCGCGCTACGAGGATCTTATCCGTGCGTACCCGGCGCAGACCTATGGCCGCGATCGCTGGTGCCTCTACGTGGACATGGACGAGATCCTGGACTTTGAGGGCGCGGCGACCCACGGCATCCGGGCGCTGACCAGCTATATGCAGGCGCAGGGTCATACCGCGATGGTGGCCCAGATGCTCGAAATGTTCCCCAAGGCGCCACTGGCCGAGGTGGCGCGCCTGCCTTACGACCGGGTCTTGCGGGACTTCGTCTATTTCGACATCAGCAGCGTCGCCCGGTATGACTACCATAGCCCGGAAATCCCGTTCTCGGCGCTCTTGCGCGACAACAGGCTGTCCAGCGACGCGGTCCAGTTCCGCTTTGGCGGGGTGCGGGGCAAGGTATTCGGGGAAAACTGCTGTCTGACCAAACACCCGCTGATCTTCAACGGGCCGGGGGTCACGCCCGCCCCGCATCCGCATCTGTCGATGGGGGTCACGGTGTCTGACGTCACACCGGTGATCCAGCACTACAAGTTCGCCAATGAACAGCTGGCGCGCGACGCCGCGTCGCTGACCTCGGGTGATCTCGCGCATGGCGAGGATGCGGCGCGGGCGCAGGTGTTGTCGCGGCGGCCCGATGTCAGCCTGTTCTCTCTCGATGCGCGGCGCTGGAACCGCGTTGAACTGCTGGCGCGGGCGGGCTTCACCGTCACCAGCCAGGCCTACGCCGATCACCTTGCGGGCCTGTCGTCGTGAAGGTGGCCGCCATCGTCATCGGCCGCAACGAGGGCGCGCGGCTGATTGCATGTCTCGACGCGTTGGCGGGGAAGGCGGCCCCGGTGATCTACGTGGACTCGGGGTCCACCGACGGATCGGTTGCAGCCGCAAAGGCACGGGGGGCACAGGTTGTCGCGCTGGATATGACGCGGCCCTTTACCGCCGCACGGGCGCGCAACGCGGGCTTGGCTGTCCTGCCCGAGGATGCGGCACTGGTGCAGCTTCTGGACGGTGACTGTGTGCTGCGGGAGGGCTGGTTAGACATCGCATGCGATTTTCTGACCGCGCATCCCAGGGCCGCCGTGGCCTGCGGCCGCCGCCGGGAACGTCAGCCCGATGCCAGTGTTTACAACGCGCTGATCGACGCGGAATGGGACACGCCGGTAGGGCAGGCAAAGGCCTGCGGGGGCGATGCCCTGATGCGGGTGTCAGCATTGCGCGCGGTGGGCGGCTACCGGGATACGCTGATCGCGGGCGAAGAGCCGGAACTCTGCGTCCGCCTGCGCGCCGCTGGCTGGCAGGTCTGGCGGCTGGAGGCCGAGATGACCTGGCACGACGCGGCCATCACACGCTTTGGCCAGTGGTGGAACCGTACGCGCCGGGCGGGCCATGCCTTTGCCGAAGGGGCGGCACTGCACGGTGCGCCGCCAGAGCGGCACTGGGTGGCCGAGACGCGGCGCGCGCTGATCTGGGGGGCCGTGCTGCCGCTGGCAATCCTGCTGCTGGCCCTGCTGGTCACGCCATGGGCGCTGGCGCTTTTCATGGTCTATCCACTGCAGGTTTTGCGCCTGTCGCGGCGCGGTGGCACGGCCTGGGCGCTGTTCACCGTGCTGGGCAAGGTGGCCGAGGCGCAGGGCGTATTGCAGTATCTGCTGCGCCGTGGCCGTGGCCGGATCATAGAATACAAGTAGCGCCGCCTCAGCGCCGGCGCAGCGCCCGAAACGTCAGCCCCGGCAGGATCGCGGCGCATTTGGCGTAGCGCGGCACCATCCGGCGGGGCGATTGCAGCGCGCGCCACAGCCATTCGAGCGCCAGCTTGCGCATCACGCGGGGCGCGCGCACCTGATGGCCTGACAGAAAATCCAGACCGGCGCCGATTGACGCGAACCCGACCCGGGGCGCGCGGTCGCGTCCCCGCGCGGCGAGGATTTCCTGCTTGGGCGCGCCAAGTGCGACAAAACACAGCCCCGCGCCGCTGGCGGCGAGCGCATCCAGCAGCGCGTCGGCCTCGGACCCGCCGGGGTCGAAACCGTAAGGTGGCGCGTGGATGTGGGCGATCTTCAGCCCCGGCGTGCGCGCGATGAGTGCGTCCGCCGCCCCCTCCAGCGCCGCCTCGCTGCTGCCGATCAGCGCGACCGACACGCCGCAGTCCGCCGCCAGTTCGCACAGCGGCAGGATCATGTCCGACCCCGGCATCAGCTCCAATGGCTGGCCGGCCAACCGCGACAGCCAGACGATGGGGCGGCCATCGGCCACCACCAGGTCATGGTCCCGGTAGGCCGCCAGAAAGACCGGCTCGCGCGGGAGTTTCGTCAGGTGGTCGAGGTTCAGCGTGGCCAACGCGAATCCGTCGCGGGCATCGAATTTCAGACGTACCGCGCGAAACAATGCGGCACGCGTGGGCACATTGACCGCGACTTCGGTGGGGGGCGTGCCAAATTTCACACGCCACCCGCCTGACCCTGACGCGGCGAAACGCACCCACAGTTCGGCCTTCCATCGAAAATATCTTTTTGTAACAACATCTTGCGGGGGGTTATTTGTTCTGGATCATGGATGATCGCAAATCTACCCGGATGACAGGACACAGGCCAGATGGTAATTTGCCGCCTCTACCTCATCTAGCGATCCCAGGACCCGACCGCCCCCATGCCCAACGGCCTTGCATACCTGATGCTGCTGATCTGGCCGATGGTCTGCCTGATCCTGTTTCGCACCCAAAGGCTGGAGCGCGCCCTGATCTGGTCGATCCTGGGGGGATACCTGTTTCTTCCTCCGCTTGCGGAATTCAACCTGCCGCTGATCCCGGCGATGGACAAGACGTCGATCCCCAATCTCAGCGTGCTGCTGATCCTGCTGCTGGGGGTGCAGCATCGGGTCAACATCTGGCCCGATGCGCGGCTGGCGCAGTGGCTGGTCGCGGGGCTGGTCCTGTCGGCGATCCCGACGGTGCTGACCAACGGGGACCCGATCACCTTCGAAGTGCTGCGCGACGCCGACCCCATCGTGTTCATCGTCGATCAGCTGCCGGGGCAATCGGTGCGCGACATCGGGTCGGTGCTGATCGCGCAGGTCCTGAGCCTGGTGCCGTTCCTGCTGGCGCGGCAGTTCCTTGCGTCGGAAAACGGGCTTCGAGAGCTGTTGACGGCGCTGATGGTGGGGGCGCTGATCTATTCGGTGCCGTCGTTGATCGAGATCAGGCTTTCGCCGCAAATGAACGTCTGGGTCTACGGCTTCTTCCAGCACTCGTTCGAACAGATGATGCGCGATGGAGGCTTCCGGCCCATCGTGTTCCTGCCGCACGGTCTTTGGCTTGCATTGTTCGTCTGCACCGGTCTGATCGCTGCGGCGGGGCTGGCGCGGGTGGCTGAACCCGAACAGCGCCTTCGGGCCTTTGCCATCGTTGCCTATCTCGCGGTGCTGCTGGTGCTGTGCAAAAGCCTGGCATCGCTGGCCTATGGCGTGGCGCTGACTCCCCTTGTGCTTTTCACACCGCTGCGCTGGCAAATGCGACTGGCATGTCTGTTTGCAATCGTCGCGGTGGTCTATCCGATGCTGCGCAATTTCCAACTGGTGCCGCTGGATGCGATCCTAGCCCAGGCGGAGGCGATCAATCCCGCGCGGGCCCAGTCGCTGGAATACCGTTTCAACAACGAAGAGCAGCTCCTGGCGCGGGCGGCGGAAAAACCGCTGTTCGGCTGGGGCGGCTGGGGCCGCAGCCTGATACGCGACGGGGAAACCGGGGAGATCCTGTCGATCCCGGATGGCCGGTGGATCATCATCTTCGGCACCTTCGGCTGGCTTGGCTATCTTTGCGAGTTCGGGCTGCTGGCCCTACCCATAGCAATGCTGGCCTATTACATGCGCCGGAACGCAGATGGGGCGCTGTCGCCGCTGGTGCCGCCGCTTTGCCTGATTCTCGGGATCACCATGGTGGATATGCTGCTGAACGCGACACTTACCTCGCTGACCTGGCTGACGGCGGGCGCGCTCCTGGGGCACGCGGAACGGCTTTCGCCGCGTGGGTCGGCTGTACCACGGCATACGATGGGCCGCCCCGCGATGGCCCCGCCGCCGCAGCGCAGCGGCAAACGAACGGTGCTGTGATAGGCGCTTGCAGGGCCGATTCTGCGAAATATGGCGCGATTGTTCTTCCTGTGGCAACATTTCCCCGATCGTCCTGCGATTGTCGTGATAGAAGGGGGCGGAGTTCGGTGAAATTATTCAAGAAATCCTTAAGAATATCGGGGACAGTTAAAACGAGGCATAATGTTGCCGCAATTGCCCTGTTGAAACGCCCGATATTTCTTAACTCGACCATGGGGCCCAGACCTTCCGCGCTTTTGGGGATGGGATGATTTGAACATGAACACGTCAGACAACCGCAACGCGACGGGCGAAGACATCGCCATCGTGGGCATGTCGGTGAATGTTCCCGGCGCCGCGGGGGTGGATACCTATTGGGCCAATCTGCGCGACGGCGTGGAGAGCATCCGCCGCCTGTCGGAACAGGAACTGCTGGAGGCGGGTGAAAGCCCCGAGACCGTCGCGCGCCGCAATTACGTGCCCGTCGCGGCCCTTCTGGACGGCTTTGACACCTTCGATCCTGAGTTCTTCGGTTTTTCGCCCAAGGATGCCGCCATCCTCGACCCGCAGCACCGCAAGTTTCTGGAGGTCGCCTGGGAAGCGATGGAGCAGGCGGGCCATCCGCCCGAAACGATCGCGGGCGACATCGGGGTCTATGCGGGCTGCGGCATGGGCAGCTATTTCTATTTCAACATCTGCTCCAACCCCGATCTGGTGGACGATGTGGGCATGTTCCTGCTGCGCCACACCGGCAACGACAAGGATTTCCTGTCCACGCGGGTCAGCCATGTCTTCGACCTCAAGGGGCCGTCGATCAACCTGCAGACGGCCTGTTCCACGTCGCTGGTGGCGATCCATTACGCCTGCGCCGCCCTGCGCGCCGGCGAGGTCGACATGGCGCTGGCGGGCGGCGTCACCATCGAGCTGCCGCAGGGGCGGGGCTATCTGTTCAAGGAAAACGAAATCCTGTCGCCGGACGGGCACTGCCATGCCTTCGACCACCGGGCGCAGGGCACCGTCTTTGGCTCCGGCGCGGGCTGCGTGGCGCTGCGCAGGCTCAGCGATGCGGTGGCGGACGGCGATCACATCTGGGCGGTGATCAAGGGCTCGGCGGTGAACAACGACGGCGCGGCCAAGGCCGGCTACCTGGCCCCCTCTGTGGACGGCCAGACCAAGGCGATCACGGCGGCGCTGGATGCCGCGGGCGTCGCCGCACAGAGCATCGGCATGGTGGAATGCCATGGCACGGGGACCTATCTGGGTGATCCGATCGAAGTGGCGGCCCTGACCGAAGCCTACCGGACCGAGACCGACGCCACGGATTTCTGTCGCATCGGATCGGTCAAGACCAACATCGGGCATCTGGATACAGCCGCCGGGGTCGCAGGCTTTGCCAAGGCCGCGCTCGCGCTGCATCACAAGCAGATGCCGCCGTCGCTGGGGTACGAGGCCCCGAACCCGGCGATCCCCTTTGAGGGCAGCCCGTTCCGCGTGAACGACCGGCTGACAGACTGGCCGGGCGGCGACACACCGCGCCGGGCCGCGATCAACGCGCTGGGCGTCGGCGGCACCAACGCCCATGCGATCATCGAGGAAGCCCCGCAACGCGCCGCGTCGGACGCCAGCGACTGGCCGTTCCAGCCGCTCGTGATCTCGGGCCACTCCAAAGCCGCGCTGGACGCGAATGCCGCCGCGCTGGCCGCGCACCTGCGCGCCCATCCCGAACAGCCGCTGGCGGACGTGGCCTTTACCCTCAAGGAAGGGCGGCGTGCCTTCGACAGGCGGCGGGTCGTGGTCGCCGCCACCCATGACGAGGCCGCCGATCTGCTGGAGGCGGGCGACACCCGCCGCGTCTTTACCCACGAGGCGCTCGGCGACAGCCCGGAGGTGGTCTTCATGTTCCCCGGCGGCGGGGCGCAATATGCAGGGATGGCCCGCGACCTCTACGAGACCGAACCGGTCTTTGCCGACTGGATGGACCGGGGGCTGGCGCATCTGCAACCGCAGCTCGACTATGACATCCGGGCGCTCTGGCTGCCTTCCGCCGAGACGCAAAAGGCGGCTGACGAGACACTGAAGAAACCTTCGGTGCAATTGCCGCTGATCGCGATCACGGAATACGCGCTGGCGCAGCTCTGGATGTCCTGGGGTGTGCAGCCCGCCGCGATGGTGGGGCATTCGATGGGTGAAAACGTCGCCGCCTGCCTTGCCGGGGTGATGTCCTTTGAAAACCTGATCGACCTCGTGTTGCTGCGCGGACGCCTGTTCGACGAGGTGCCGGCGGGCGGCATGCTGTCGATCTCGGCCCGGATGGAGGACATCGTGCCTTTGCTGGGCAACGATCTGGACATCGCGTCGGTCAATGCGACCGAACTGATTGCGGTGTCGGGCCCGCAGGCGGCGCTGGACGAGATGCAGGCACGGCTGACCGAGGCAGGGCTGGAGCATCAGCGCATCGCGATCGACATTGCCGCGCACAGCCGGATGCTCGAAGGCATCCTGGACCGCTACCGCGCCTTCCTTGCCGGTCTGGATCTGCGCGCGCCGCAGATGCCCTTTGCCTCCAACCGGTCGGGCGGGATGATCACCGCCGAAGAGGCGACCGATCCCGACTACTGGGTCGGACAGCTGCGCAACACGGTCAACTTCGCCGATTGCATCACCACCCTGAGCGCGGCGCGCAAGCGCGTCTACCTTGAGGTCGGGCCGGGCAAGGCGCTGTCGTCGCTGGCGCAGATGCATCCCGCGGTGGGAACGGGGCAGGTGATCTCCTCGCTCCGGCATCCGGAACAGGACCTGGCCGACGATGTCTATTTCATCACCATGTTCGCGCGGCTCTGGGCCTGCGGCGTGCAGGCCGACTGGTCGCAGTTATGGGGCGAAGCGCGGCGCAACCGTGTGCTTCTGCCGACCTATCAATTCCAACGGGCGTCGTATTTCATCGCGCCGGGTGTGCCTGCGCAGGCCGTCGCGCAACAGGCACTTGTCCGGTCGGAGGACATCACCCACTGGGGTGCGATACCCGCCTGGCGCCCCGCCTTTGCCGGGGTCGACCTGGATGTGCTGGCCGATCTGGGCGCGCAGCCGCTGACCTGGCTGGTCTTCGCCGACGACGCGGGCCTGTCCGCGCCCGTCATGGAGCGTTTGCGCGACGCGGGCCACCGGGTTGTCAGCCTGCGCGCGGGCGACGCGTTTTCCCGCGCGGACGCGCACAGCTTCACGCTGGCAGCCGAACAGGGGCGGGCGGGTTATGACCTGCTGATCGCCGCGCTGAGAGAAGACGGGCTGATGCCCGACCGGATCGCGCATTTCTGGCTGACCGATGACCAGGTTGCACCGCGCCCCGGGTCCAGCACCTTTGATCGCAACATCGAACAGGGGTTCTGGAGCCTGACCTGGCTGGGGCAGGCCCTGACCGAAGCGGGCCTTGACGCGCCGCTCCAGATACATGTGTTCACCAGCGCCGCGGCACAGGTGATGGACGAGGCGCTGCCCTATCCAGAGAAGGCACTGGTCGCCGGCCCCGTGGGCGTGATCACCCGTGAACTGCCGGGCGTGACGGCGACGCAGGTGGACCTTGCCCCCCGGCAACCGGTCGAGACCCGCAAGGGCTGGTTCGCACGGCCCGAGGTTGCCCCGGCGCGGCCCGACCTGACCAACCGGCTGATCGAGGATCTGATGGCGGCCCCTGCGTCGCGCATCGTGGCTTACCGCGACGAAAGTCGGTTCGAGATGGGCTACAAACCGCTGCCACTGCCCGAAGCGGAGGGTGCCACCTTCCGCGATGGCGGCACCTATCTGATCACCGGCGGTTTCGGCGGGATCGGTCAGACACTGGCCACGGATATTCTGGCCAGACATGACGCGACCGTGATCCTGCTCGCGCGTGACGCCATGCCCGACCGCGCGGACTGGCCGGACTACATCGCGCGGCAGGGCACGGCCGACCGCATGGCGCGGCGGATGCAGGCGGTGATGCGGCTCGAAGAGATTGCCCGCACCCGGGGCGGGCGGATCGAGGTGGCGGGCGGCGATGTGGCCAACCTGGCGCAGATGCGCCGGGTGGTCGACGACCTGATGGCGCGCCCGGGCGGCTTGACCGGGGTGATCCACGCCGCCGGGGTGCTGGACGACGCGCCGATGCTGGGCAAGGACGATGCCCAGATGGATGCGGTCCTGACGCCCAAGGTCCAGGGCCTGCGGGTGCTGGACCAGCTGTTGCCCGATGGCACGCTTGAATTTCTGGTGCTGTTCTCCTCCACCTCCACCGCGACGCGCGCGGCAGGGCAGGTGGATTACGTCGCGGCGAACGCCTGGCTCAACGCCTTTGCCGCCGCGCGGCGTGGCGGCAGGACACGGGTTGTCGCGGTGAACTGGGGCGTCTGGGCAGACGTCGGAATGGCCGCCAATGCGCTGCCGGGCACCGCCAGCGACGTGTTGCCGCCCCGGTCGCTGGATGCGGCGTTGCTGCGGTCTGCGGGTGCTGACCCGCGTGGCGATACGCTGCTCAACGCGCCGTTGACCACGGATCACTGGGTGCTGGACCAGCACCGGACCAGGGACGGCCAGGCGATCCTGCCCGGCACCGGATTTGTCGAACTGCTGGCGGAAGCAGCGGCGGAGCAGGGGCTGGGGGCCTTTGAGATCGAGGATCTCTATTTCCTGCGTGCCATGCCGGTGGCCGAGGGCGAAGCGCGGCAGATGCGGATCACCCTGTCAGCACGGGAGCGTGGTTTTACCGCCGAAATGCGCAGCGATTGCGTTTTCGGCGGCAAGACGGGCTGGCAACTGCATGCGCAGGCCGTTCTGGCGCCGCTGGCAGAGGCGCGGCCCCCCGCGCTGGACCTCGGTGCGATCTTGGCGCGCTGCGGGGACGTGCAACAGGCGGACGAGGCGCGCCTGACCTCTCCGCAGGAGGCGCATCTGGCCTTCGGACCACGCTGGCATGTCCTGCGCGAGACGGCGCTGGGCGCGGGCGAGGGGATCGCAAAGCTGGCGCTGCCCCAAGAGGCGCAAGGCGATCCCGGCGACGGCTTTGTTCTGCATCCGGGGCTGATGGACCTGGCGACCGGCTGGGCCATGTCGCTGGTGCCGGGCTATGCCGCGGCGCACCTTTGGGTGCCTGTGTCTTACGGCTTGATCCGCGTGCACGACAGCCTGCCGGCAGAGGTGCGGTCGCATGTTCGACTGGCGGCGGGACATGCCGGTGACGGCTTTGCCCGGTTCGACGTCACCATCGCCGATCCGACCGGCAAGGTGCTGGTGGACATCCGCGATTTCGAGATGAAGCGGCTGGAGGGCGGTTTCGGCACCACGCCGCTGACCGCCGCAGAGGTGCAGCAGGAAGACGACGGGCAACAGGATACACCGATGTCCCCCGCCGAAGAACGGCTGGCCTACCTCGTGTCGCAGGGCATTCGCGCGGCTGAAGGACCCGAGGCGCTGCGCCGCGCCATCGCGCTGAACCGGCCCCAGGTCATGGTGTCTTCCTTGCCGCTGGACGCGCTGATCGCGCAGGCGGATGAACCCGCCGTGGCCACGGTCAGGAGCGGCCAGAGCTTTGAGCGCCCGGATCTGGATGGCAGCTATGTCGCGCCCCGCAACGGGATCGAGGAACGGCTGGCCGAGATGTGGGAAAACCTGCTGGGCGTCAGCCCGGTGGGGGTCGAGGACAGCTTCTTTGACCTTGGCGGGCATTCCCTGATCGCGGTTCGCCTGTTTGCGAGTGTAAAGCGTGAGTTCAAGGTGGAGTTTCCCATTTCCGTCCTGTTCGAGGCACCCACGATCGAAAAATGCGCGGCGCTGATCGCGGCGGAAACCGGCGGCGCTGCCGAGGTTTCGGGGCCGGACGGGGCAACGCCTGCGCCCGAGAAGTTCGAATTCCTGGTGCCGCTGAACCAAAGCACGCACAAGCAGGCCGCCCCGCTGTTCGTGGTGGCCGGCATGTTCGGCAATGTGCTGAACCTGCGCCATCTTGCCTTGCCCTTCACCGCCGAACGCCGCGTGATCGGGGTGCAGGCGCGCGGTCTTATCGGAGACACGGCGCCCCATGCGACAATTCCCGATGCGGCAGAAGATTACCTGAACGAAATCAAACGCCTGCAACCCGAAGGCCCCTATCTTCTGGCGGGGTATTCCGGTGGCGGGATCACGGCCTATGAAATGGCACAGCAGCTGCGCGCCGCAGGTGACGAGGTTGCCGTGCTGGCGATGCTCGACACGCCCCTGCCGGTGCGCCCGTCGCTCAGCCGCCCGGACAAGGCGCTGATCAAACTGGCGGAACTGCGCACCAAGGGGCCGGGATACCTGGCCGAGTGGGCGCGCAACCGCTGGGCCTGGGAGATAGAGAAACGCAAGGGCCTGCACAGCCCCGGACAGGATGCGCCGGGCGCGGAGTTCAACAACCACAAGATCCAGGCGGCCTTCCTCGGTGCGGTGGGCGCGTATCAGACGCCCGACTGGGACGGGCCGATGACCCTGTTCCGCCCGCCGTTGGATTTGCACTGGCAGGTGACGAACGGCAATTGGGTCAGCGCCGAACGCGAATATGTCTTCGCCGACAACGACTGGCGCAGATACGCCCCTCATATCCAGGTGATCGAGGTGCCGGGCGACCACGTCAGCATGGTTCTGGCGCCGAATGTGACGGTTCTGGCGCAGGAGCTGCGCGAGGTGATCGCGGCGGCGCTGATGCAGCACGACGACCTGCAGGCGACGGCGGCGGAATGATGTCCGACCCCCGCTTGCTTGTCGTGCTACTGAACTACCGCACCCCGCAGATGACCCTGCGCGCGGCACAGGCGGCACTGGCCGATATGCCGGATACGGCGGAACTGGTGATCGTCGACAATGCCTCCGGCGACGGGTCGGTGGGCATTTTCGAACAGGCGCTGGCCGACTGGAACCTGGGGCCGCGGGTGCGTCTGATCCTGTCGGGGCGCAACGGCGGCTTTGGCGCGGGCTGCAACATCGGTCTGGCCGAACAGATGTCGGACGGCAGCGCGCCGGATTTCTTTTATCTGCTGAATTCAGATGCCTTTCCCGATCCGGGCTGCATCGCAACCCTGCTGGACCACATGGCGCACCATCCCCGCGCCGGGTTCGCCGCCAGCCATGTGCGGGGCGAGGATGATCTGCCCCATACCACCGCCTTCCGCTTCCCCTCCGTCGCAGGGGAATTCGAGGGGGCCGTGCGCTTCGGCCCCGTTTCGCGCCTGTTGGCCCATGCCATCGTGGCGCCGCCACTGCCGGAAAAGACCACCCAGGTGGACTGGGCCGCCGGGGCCAGCGTGATGATCCGTGCCGAGACACTGGAGGAGATCGGCAGGTTCGATGAAACCTTCTTTCTGTATTTCGAGGAAACCGACCTGATGAAGCGCGGCGCGCGCGCGGGCTGGTCCTGCTGGTACGTGCCTGAGGCCCGCGTGATCCACATCGGCTCCGTCTCCACCGGGATGAAGGAATGGCAGCGCATGCCGGCCTATTGGTTCGCCTCGCGCCGCCATTATTTCATCAAGACCCACGGCAGGGCCTATGCCACGGCCGCCTGGGCCGCGCGGCTGACCGGTTCGGCGCTGCACGCCCTGCGCTGCGCCTTGACAGGCCGCAGGTCGCAGGACCCCGCATTCTTCACCCGCGATCTCGCGCGGCACGGGCTTGGCCTGCGTCCGCGATCCGGCCAAGTCACCCGCCGCCGCCCCGTTTCGGAGGACAGACCATGACCGCCACTTTCCAGCCCGCCGGTTTCAGCGCGATCCTGATCGGGGATGAGAGCCTGACCATCGCCTGTGGCGACATGATCCTGGCCGGGGGGCATGGCATAGCGGCGGTCGTGACGCGGGACGCTACCGTGCGCGGCTGGGCCGAGGGGCAGGGGATTGCCACGCTGGCGGCCCCCCGCGATCTGCTGGCGGCGGACCTGAGCGCCGACTGGCTGCTCAGCATCGCCAACCTGCGCATGATCCCCGACGCGGTGCTGGCCCTGCCTGCCAAGGGCGCGATCAACTTTCACGACGGGCCATTGCCCGCCTATGCCGGGCTGAACACCCCGGCCTGGGCCATCATCAACGGTGAGACGACCCACGGCGTGTCCTGGCATGTGATCGAGGGCGGCGTGGACGAAGGCGACCTGCTGGCGCAGAAGATGATCGACATCGCCCCGGATGAAACCGCCTTTACCCTCAACTCCAAATGCTATGCCGCCGGGATGGAAAGCTTTGGCGCGGTGCTGTCGCAGCTAGAGGCAGACCGGCTTGAGCGCAGGCCGCAGGACCTGAGCCAGCGCAGCTATTTCGCCCGCGACCAGCGGCCCAAGGGGCAGGGCGTGCTGGACCTGACCCGTCCCGCCGCCGAGCTGTCGGCGCTGGTGCGGGGGCTGGACTTCGGCGAGTACTGGACCCCGCTCTGCCTGCCGAAACTGGCGCTGGAAAAAGCCGTTGCGGTGATCGGCGGGCTTGAGATCAGCACGCAAACCGCCGCCCCCGGTACGGTGCTGGCGCTTTCCCACAACGCCGTCACGCTGGGCACGGCGACACAGGCCGTGCGGCTGAGCGATCTATGTGGCTTTGACGGCACGCCCGTGGACCTGACCCAATGGCTGAACGTGGGAGACGTGGTGCCGACCCTGCCGCTGGCGGAGGTTGCGGTAAAGGACGAAGCGCATTGGCGCGGGGTTCTGGCGGGCAACCAACCGTTGGACCTGCTGCTGGCGCGGTCTCCCTCCGGCCCGGCAGAACCGGCTTCCATCGCTCTGAGCACCGGCGATTTGGAGCCCGATCAGATCGCCTGCGTCGCGGCACTTGTCGCGCTGCGCTCTGCCGGTCAGGCGGCGGCCACGCTGGCGGTTGAGGCCGGTGGGGAAAGTCCGCTGGCGGCGCCTTGGCTGCCCCTTGCCGTCCGGGCAGAGGATGACACGCCGCTCGCAACCGCCGCCGATTTCATTGCCAAAGGGATGGACCGGGCACGGGCAAGCATGGGCCGTGCCGCCGACCTTGGCTTGCGCGACCCGCAGATCGACCCCGGCGCGATGCCCGACCTTGGCCTGTCCGGGAACGACGCACTGCTGCCTGAAACCGCATTCACCGTCAGCCTGTCCGGTACGCTGCACTACGATGCCGCGCGGGTGTCCGGGGAGGCGGCCCGCCTGATCGCCGACCGTCTGAACGCCGCCCTTGCCGCGTTGCCCGATGCCGCGACCTGCGGGGCGCTCTGGGCGCTGCCGGAAGGTGAGGTGGCACAGATGCTCACCGACTGGAACGCGACGGATCGCGCCTATGACCGGACAACCGTGCATGCCGCCTTCGAGGCGCAGGCGGCCCGCACACCCGATGCGACGGCGCTGGTGTTCGAGGATCGGACATTCACCTATGCGGCGCTGAATGCAGCGGCAAACCGGCTGGCGCATGTCCTGGTGTCAGAGGGGGCTGGACCTGGCGTGCCCATCGGGCTGTACTGCACGCGCGGACCCGACCTGTTGATCGGTACGCTGGCGATCCTGAAATCGGGCGGTGCCTATGTGCCGCTCGACCCGGCCTATCCAGCCGACCGCATCGCGCATTACATCACCGACAGCGCCGCACCGCTGATTGTGACGCAGATGAAGATTGCAGCGCAACTGCCCGAAAGCGCAGCAAAAACCGTGATGGTCGATGCGGATCATTCGGCCAGCCCTGATCACAACCCCGATGCCCGCGGCACGCCAGACGATCTGGCCTATCTGATCTATACCTCCGGTTCTACCGGTACGCCCAAGGGGGTGATGGTCAGCCACGGCAATGTCGCCAACTTCTTTGCCGGGATGGACGACCGGATCGACCATGACGATCATTCCGTCTGGCTGGCGGTCACTTCGCTGTCTTTCGACATTTCGGTGCTGGAGCTGTTCTGGACAATCTCGCGCGGGGTCAAGCTGGTGCTGACCGGTGACGAAAGCCGTACGCTGGTGTCGAACGGCCCGCTTGCCCGGTCTGCGCAGACGATTGATTTCAATATCTTTTACTGGGGCAATGACGATGGCGTCGGCCCCGCCAAATACCAGCTGCTGCTGGAAGGCGCGAAATTCGCCGATGCCCATGGTTTCAACGCCGTCTGGACGCCCGAACGGCATTTCCACGCCTTTGGCGGCCCCTATCCGAACCCCTCAGTCACCGGCGCTGCGGTTGCTGCGGTGACATCGAACCTCGCCATCCGCGCCGGTTCCTGCGTCGCCCCGCTGCACCACCCCGCCCGCATCGCCGAGGAATGGGCGGTCATCGACAACCTGACCAACGGGCGCGTCGGGCTGGCCATCGCCAGCGGCTGGCAGCCGGATGATTTTGTCCTGCGCCCCGAAAACACGCCGCCCGAAAACAAGCCCGCGATGTATGCCGCCATCGACCAGCTGCGCCAGCTTTGGGCCGGGGAAGCGGTTGAATTCCCGAAGAAAGACGGCACACCCCATGCGGTGATCACCCAGCCGCGCCCGGTGTCGGCAAAGCTGCCGATCTGGGTCACGACTGCCGGCAATCCGCAGACCTGGAAAGAAGCGGGCGAGATCGGGGCCAATGTGCTGACCCACCTTCTGGGCCAATCGGTCGATGAAGTCGCGGACAAGATCAAGATCTATCACGCCGCCCTGCGCGATGCGGGCCATGACCCGGCGGATTTCACGGTGACAGTGATGCTGCACACCTACCTCGCCGAAACCCGCGAAGCGGCCGAAGAGGTCGCGCGCGAACCGATGAAGGATTACCTGCGTTCGGCTGCGGGGCTGATCAAGCAATACGCCTGGGCCTTCCCCGCGTTCAAAAAGCCCGAAGGCGCGACCAATCCTTTTGACGTCAACCTCGAAGGTCTGTCCGATGAGGAAATGGACGCGATCCTCGAATTCGCCTTTCAGCGGTATTTCAACGACAGCGGCATGTTCGGCACCGTGGCGGATGGGCTCGCGCGTACCGAACAGCTCAAGTCCATCGGCGTTGATGAGGTTGCCTGCCTGATCGACTACGGCATTCCCGTCAGCGATGTGCTGGAAGGGTTGAAGCCACTGGCGCAGGTGCTGGCCGAAGCCAATCGCGGGACGGAACTGGCGGCGGAGGATTTCTCAATCGCGGCACAGATCCAGCGTCACGGCGTGACGCATCTGCAGTGCACGCCGTCAATGGCGCAGATGCTGGTCACGAACGACGAGGCGCAGCAGGCGCTGGAAGGGGTGACGCATCTGATGATCGGGGGGGAAGCCTTGCCCGGTACGCTGGTTGCCGCGCTCAAGTCGCATACGCAGGCCAGCATCCAGAACATGTATGGCCCCACTGAGACGACGATCTGGTCGACCACGCAGATGGTCGCGGATGCAGCCGATGTGACAGCCCCCATCGGGACCCCCATCGCCAATACGCAGGTCTTCATCCTGGATGACAAGATGCAGCCGCAACCCGTTGGTGTCGCTGGGGAACTGTGGATCGGTGGCGATGGCGTGACGCTTGGATATTGGCATCGCGAGGAGATGACCGCGGACCGTTTCGTGGACAACCCCTTTGGCGGGGGCAAGATCTATCGCACCGGCGACGTGGTCTCCTGGGATGCCGCCGGATGCCTGCATTTTGCGGGCCGTGCGGATGCGCAGGTCAAGATACGCGGCCACCGGCTCGAGCTGGGCGAGATCGAGGCCCGGCTGGCGGCTTTGCCGGGGGTCAATCAGGCAGTGGTGATCGCCCGCGAGGGACCTGCCGGCGCGCAGTTGGTGGGCTATGTCACGCCGAAAAACGCGGTGAGCGAGGCCGCCGCCAGGGACGCGCTGACGCGGGATCTGCCCGCGATCATGGTGCCGTCCGCCATTGTAGGATTGGACGCCATGCCTCTGACCCCGAACAAGAAAATTGACCGCAAGGCCTTGCCCGCACCCACCGTGCGTTCGCCCGCCCCCCGGCCAAAGCCTGTCCCGGCGACGCTGCCTGATGACACGCCCGCACGGCCGAGCGAAGAGACCATGTACCGCATCGCTCAGGTCTGGACCGGGCTTCTGGGCGTGGCCGACATCCAGGCCGACGACAATTTCTTTTCTCTTGGGGGGCATTCGTTGCTGGCGGTTCAGGCGCATCGGGACATCAAGGCGGCGCTGGATGGCGTGAGCCTGTCCATCACCGACATTTTCCGCTTTCCGACACTGGGCGCGCTCGCGGGGCATATCGACAAGGCAAGCGGCGGTGCCCTGCGCAAACGCCAATCCGCAGGCGATCGAACGGGTCGCGAGACGCCGCCGGAGTTGCGTCAGACAGCACCGGCGTTGTCACCGCAAACAGCTGATATCGTGCAGAAACGACGGGCCATGCGCGCCGCGCGGCGCAAGGCGGATGCTTGACACTGCAGCGATCCTGAAGGCGGCGCGGGGCCTTTTCGATGTGCCGCTGGGCGTTGGTCTGACCGATCCTGCGGCGGTACAGCCGCCGCTGTACCCGGTGGAAGAACAGGCGCTGACAGGTGCCATTCCGGCGCGCCGCCGCGAGTTTGCCGCCGGACGTGCCGCCGCCCGCCTTGCCCTGCTGGATGCGGGCCATCCCGCCCAGGCGATTCCGGTGCAGGACAACCGCGCGCCGGTGTGGCCGCGCAAGATCGTGGGCAGCATCACACACAGCCGCCAGCTGTGCCTGGCGGTGGTCTCAGGTGAGGCGCAGGCGCTGGGGGTGGATGCGGAGATCGTTCAAGCGATGGATGAGGATATGGTCTCAACCATATGTTCTGAAAGAGAAATCAGTCAGGAGAGCGTTCTGTCTAGGGACCGCCTTGCCCTCACGATCTTCTGTGCCAAGGAAGCGGCCTACAAGGCGCAGTTTCCACTGACCGGGGCGCTCTTCGGGTTTGAGGTGCTGGACGTCTCGGTATATCCCGATGCGGGCTGCTTTGACGCGCGGTTTACCCGGACCGTCGGCCCCTTTGCCGTCGGCGATAGCCTGCCGGGTCGATTTGCGGAGGTGGCCGGACATCTTGTCACCGGGGTCGCGATTGGGCAACGTGATGCGGAAGGAGCCTGACCCGATGAAACCCGCCACGCGCCGATTTGCCCTTGCCGGTCTTGGCGCGCTCGCGCTGGGGGCCGGGGGTGCTGCGGTCATCCTCACACGGGACCGGCGCCGCGGTGCCGCGGAGGCAGAGGCGCTGTACGCCGAACCGCTGAACCCGCCGGGCGGGGCGCTGAACGTCTATCACTTGGGCCATAGCCTGGTGGGGCGCGACATGCCTGCGATGCTGGCGCAGCTTGCGGGGCCGGGGCATGAGTATCACTCCCAGCTGGGCTGGGGCACGTCCCTGCGCGACCATTGGGAACCGGACGTGCCGATCAACGGGTTTGCCGAGGAAAACGCGCATGACCGGTTCCGCCCCGCGAAGACGGCGCTGGCCTCGGGCGAGTATGACGCCGTCGTTCTGACCGAAATGGTCGAGATTCGCGATGCGATCCGCTATCACGATGCGGCGGCCTATCTTGCCCGCTGGGCCGGGCTGGCCTGGGACGCCAATCCGGACGCGCGCATCTATCTGTACGAGACCTGGCATCACACGGACGACGGCAACGGCTGGCTGGCGCGGATCGACCGGGATCTGCGTAAGTTCTGGCAAGGTCGGGTCAAGTACCCCGCGCTGGCCGCGACAGAGGCGCCGATCCATCTGATTCCCGCGGGCCAGGTCATGGCCGCCTTTGTCCGCGAGGTCGAAGAAGCGGGCGGCATCGGCGGGATCACGTCCCTGCACGATCTCTTTGCCCGGCGCGACGATGGCACGCCGGATACAATTCATTTCAATGACTTGGGGGCCTATCTTGTGGCACTGACCCATTATGCGGTGTTGTATCATCGCGATCCGCGCGGACTGCCCCATGAGCTGATGCGCGCGGACGGCACGCCGGCGGTCGCGCCCGCCGGCGATGCGGCGGCGGCGATGCAGCGGGTGGTTTGGGACGTGGTCGCCCGGCACCCTGAAACCGGGGTGGCGGCATGAGCCTGCTGGGGATCGCGGCCTCCGTGGTGATGGTGGGCCATAGCCTGTTCGGCAGCGACGGGCCTGACATGCTGCAGGAGGCGCTGCGCGCCGGCACGGGCCAGGGCACGGTGCGCGCCCAGATCATCAACGGGGCGCCGCTGAAGTACAACTGGGACGAATCCGCCAACGCGGAAGGGATCGACGCGCGGTCGGTTCTGCCGGAGGGAGAGACCACCCACCTGATCCTGACAGAGGCCATACCGCTGGCCAACCATCTCGAATGGTCCGAGACCTACGTTTATGCGCAGGCCTTCGCGGGGCTGGCCGCCTCGGCCAATCCCGACGCACATATCTATGTTCAGGAGACCTGGCATTCGCTGAAGAGCGGAACTGGAGAACCGGTCGAGAACGACGAAGGCGCGGGAACGCCCTGGCGGGTCCGGCTGGACCAGGACCTGCCCGCCTGGCAAGAGATCGTGGCGCAGGTCGCCGCTGTCACCCGCGACGACCGCACTGTCGTCGGGTTGATCCCTGCCGGGCAGGCAATGGCACGGCTGTATGACGAGATTGCGGCGGAGAGAATACCGGGGCTGACCGACATCTCTGCGCTGTTTGCCGATGACATCCACCTGAACGATACGGGCCATTACTTTGTCGCGATGGTGCAATATGCCACGCTGACAGGGCAGGACCCCTTGGGGCTGCCGGTGGATTTCCACGACCGTTGGGGGCAGCCGTTCGACACCCCGGACGAGGACCTGGCGCGGGCGCTGCAGCGGGTGGCCTTTGAGGCGGTGCAAGCCTATGGCGGCACGGCAGTGGCCCCGGTGCCGCCCGCCAGCGGCCCGGCCGCCGCAGCGACAAGTGCTGCAGTGCCGACAGGTCCGCCCGCCATGCCCGAGACCCCCGCAGCTGACCTGATCGCCGGGGCGCAGGGGCCGGTCGAGGGCACGAACCATGTGGCCATTGGTCTGGCCGCCGTCACGGATTGGAGCACGCAGGCCCCATTCATAGACCTGATGAAGACCGCGCGCCCCTGGCTGGGGCACGAACCGGGACGGTTCGGCGGTATGGAATACGCCGACCTGCTGGCAGGCGGCTTTCTGGACGATGACGGCTGGCCCCTGCGCAAGCCCCGCAGCCTGAGCAGCATCGGCACGCTGATCCTGACCGATATCCCGGTCGAGGCGCAGTCGCTGGCGGGGGGGTATCGGCTGGCTTTCGACGGCAAGGGCGTGATCGAGGTGACGGGTCGGGCCGAGAACGTGCGGTATGGCGATGGCGAGGTGACATTCGACTACACCCCGGGTCCGGGGAGCGTGGATATCCGCATCCAGCGGATCAACACATCTGATCCGCCCCGCAATATCACCGTGGTCAAGCAGGACAATCTCGACCGTTTTGCGGCGGGGGCCGTATTCAACCCCGATTGGACAGCACGGATCGGCCAGTTCAGCGCGTTGCGCTTCATGGACTGGATGGAGACCAACAATTCCACGCTGACCAACTGGGCGGACCGTCCCTTGCCCGGCGACGCGACCTGGTCCGGCGGCGTTCCCATCGAGGTGATGGTGGACCTCGCGAACACGCTGGAAACCGACATCTGGGTGAACGTGCCGCATCTGGCCGATGATGATTTCGTGCGCCGGTTCGCGGAACTGGTGAAAGAACGGCTCGACCCCGCGTTGAAGGTCTATGTGGAATTTTCGAACGAGGTCTGGAACTGGCAGTTCGAACAGGCCCGCTGGGCCGACGTTCAGGCGCGGGCGCGCTGGGACCAGCAGGACAAATGGATGCAATACTACGGCATGCGTGCGGCCGAAGTGGCGCGCCTCTGGTCCGGGGTCTTTGCCGGAGGGGACCGCGCCCGGCTGGTCAACGTGATCTCAAGCCAGACCGGCTGGCTGGGGCTTGAGACGGAGGCGCTGACCGCGCCGCTGGCGGTGGCGGAGGGGCTGTCGCCCCCGGCAGAGGCTTTCGACGCCTATGCGGTGACAGGCTATTTCGCCGCCGGTCTGGGGACGGCGGAACGGGCGCCCATGCTGCGCGGCTGGCTGGACGAGAGCCGAAAGCGGGCCGAGGCCGCTGCACAGGCGGAAGGCCTGTCCGGCCAGGCCGCGCAGGACTACACTGCGGCGCACCGGTTCGATTTCGCCTTTGATCTCGCCGGGCGCGAGTTGCGCGATGGCGGCGTCAGCGGCGTTCAGGAGGACACGGTGGCGGACCTGATCACGCGGGTCTGGCCCTATCACGCACAGGTCGCTCAGGCGCATGGGCTGGATCTGATCATGTACGAGGGCGGCAGCCATGTGGTGGGCATCGGCGCGATGGTCGATGACGCGGAGCTGACCGCCTTTTTTCAGGCGCTGAACTATGCGCCGCAGATGGGCGCGCTCTACACCACCTTGCTGGAGGGGTGGAAAGCGGTCGGCGGGCAACTCTTCAATGCCTATTCCGATGTCTACGCCCCGACAAAATGGGGCTCCTGGGGCGCCCTGCGGTATCTGGATGACGACAATCCCCGCTGGGATGCTCTGGTGGCCTTTCAGTGACGCGGGCCAGCGTTCTGATCCCCGCGCATGACGAGGCCGCCTATCTGCCGGGCTGTCTGGCTGCGCTGCTGGCTTCGGACGACGTTGCGGGGCGGGTGGAGGTCATCGTTGTGGCCAACGGCTGCACCGACGACACCGCCCAGGTGGCGCGCGGCTTTGCGGCGCAGGCGCAGGACCGGGGCTGGACGCTGAAGGTGCTTGAGCTGGCAAAGGGCGACAAGCTGGGCGCCTGGAACGCGGGCGAGGCGGCGGCGTCGGGCAAGGTCCTGATCTATCTCGATGCGGATGTGACCGTGACGGCGCCGCTGGTGGCCCAGCTGGCCGAGGTGCTCGATACCGACACGCCGCGTTATGCCAGCGGGACGCCCCGCATCACCGTGCCCGACGATCCGCTGACCCGGCATTACACGCGGTTCTGGCGGACCACCCCGTTCCTGAGCCGGGGGGTGCCGGGCTTTGGCGTGTTTGCCATGAACCGGGCAGGGCGGAGCCGGTGGGACAACTGGCCTGACATCATCTCTGACGACACATTCGCGCGGCTGAATTTTACCCCGCAAGAACGCTTCGCGGTTCCCGCCAGCTATGACTGGCCGATGGTCGAGGGGTTTACCCGGCTGGTGAAGGTCCGCCGCAGGCAGGACATCGGTGTGGCCGAGATCGAAAGCCGGTATCCCCATCTGGTCGCCCATGACGATCCGCCGGGTGGAACGCCGCCGGTCTGGCGCAGGGCGCTGCGCGACCCGGTTGCCTTCGCCGCCTTTTGCGCGGTGCGTGCCGCGATCAACCTGCCGGTCCTGCGCAGCAGGGACCGCTGGGTGCGCGGGCGCTAGGCTCTCTTCATATGCTCGGCAAGCTTGGCGGCTTCGGCGTCGATGTCGTGGCGCGCCAGCACCCGGGCGCGTCCGGCCTGTGCCATGCGCGACAGGCGGTCGCGTGGCGCCGCCGCCAAGTCTTCCATCGCGTGGGCGAGCGCGGCCACGTCGCCCGCGGGCACGAGCCAGCCGGTCTCGTCCGGTCGGACAAGCTCGGGCGTGCCAGCGATATAGGTGGCGATCACGGGCCTCGCGGCGGCCATGGCTTCCATGACCACCATGGGCAGACCTTCGGCAAAGCTGGGCATCACCAGCGCATGAGCCGACGCCAGTTCCGCGTTTACCCGCGCCTCGTCCACCCAGCCGGTCAGCGTGACACGCGCGCCCAGGTCCAGCCTGCCGATCAGCGCCTCTATCTGGCCGCGCATCTCGCCATCGCCGATCAGGGTGAGGTGCAGGTCAGACGTCACCTGTGACATGGCCTCCACCAGCGCCAGCTGGCCCTTTTGTTCCACCAGCCGTCCGATCGCAACCACGCGGCGCGGGCCGTCGGGCAATGGTGCGGGGTCATCGAAGCGCGCCGGTTCGATGCCGCAATGGACCACCCGGATATTGTCCCATATGGCGGGGTCGGCCCAGCGCATCAGCTGGGACCGGCCAAACTGGCTGACCGCGACGGCAAAGGCGGCGCTTTGCATCTTGTCGCCCAGCGACAGGGCGCGGGGGGCGTCGAATTCCTCGGGGCCATGCACCGTGAACGAGAACTTCGGTCCACCCAGCATGTGCGACAGCATGGCGACGGCGGTGGAATTGGTGCCGAAATGTGCGTGAACATGGTCGACCCCTGCGGCCCGGCACCCTCGGGCCACCTGCGCCGCCTCGGTCAGGTATACCAGGTGGCGCAACCGCCCGGCTTCGGACACGCGCCCCATGCGCCATGCGGCACGCAGCGCGGCGGCAAAGCGGACGGGCGCGCGAACAAGGGCGCGCAGGGTGGCAAGCGCCAGGGCGGCGCCGCCTTTCGCAAGGATGTAATCGGTGCGGTCTGCCTCTTCGATGTCCTGGGCATCGACCAGCCGACCATCGTGCGGGCGCATGGCGATCCTGAGCACGTCGTGCCCCTGCCGTTCCAACGCGTGGATTTCGCGGCGGATAAAGCTTTGCGAGGGCTGGGGATAGGTATTGAGCACGTAGGCGATTTTCACGGTCAGTCCCCGCAGTTCACAACTTTGCCCGAATGCCATGTCATGGTGCTGGCACAGGACGCAAGGACGCATTATGCAGCGTCTGAGGCATAAGTGAGGCGGTTCTTGAGTGTTTGCGCGGGTTTTTGACATGCTGAAAGGCAATCGCCTGATGGCCCGTGCGCTGCGCTCCGCCTCGTGGATCGTGCTGGGCTACGGCGCGTCGCAGGCGATACGGCTGGCTTCGAACCTGATCCTCACCCGGTTGCTGTACCCGGAGGCCTTTGGCCTGATGGCGTTGATCAGCGTGATCACCGTGGGGCTGACGCTGTTCTCGGACGTGGGCATCACGCCCTCGATCTCGCAGAGCAAGCGGGGCGACGATCCGGATTTCCTGAACACCGCTTGGAGCATTCAGGTCATCCGCGGCATCCTGCTGTGGGTCGTCGCCTGCGGGATGGCCTATCCGGTATCGGTGTTCTACGACCAGCCGGACCTTGCGCGCTACCTGCCCATTGCGGCGCTTGCGCTGATCCTTGGCGGTTTCAACCCGACGCGGATCGAAACCGCCCAGCGGCACCTGCTGGTGGGACGGCTGACGGTACTGGACCTGGCGTCTCAGGTGGTCGGGATCGTGGTCATGATCGGTCTTGCGGTTGTGATGGAATCGGTTCTGGCGCTGGTCATCGGCGGCGTGGTCGGGGCGGGGGCCAAACTGCTGCTGACCCACTATGGCCTGCCGGGCCTGCGCAACCGCTTTCGGTGGGAAAAGACCGCAGCCAGCGAGCTGATCCATTTCGGCAAGTGGATCTTCCTGTCGACCCTGTTCTGGTTCTTTGCCAGCCAGGGCGACAAGGCGATCCTGGGCAAGTTCCTGACGTTGGAGACGCTGGGCATCTACAACATCGGCTATTTCCTGGCCAGTTTCCCGCTGTTGCTGGGGCTGAACGTGACGGGCAGGGTGATGATCCCGGTCTACCGCGAAGGGGCGGAGCCGCACCGGCTTGCCCGGCTGCGCTACGGTCTGACCCTGGGCATCGGCGGCATGCTGGTGGTGATGGCCCTGATCGGGCCCTGGCTGGTCGATCTGCTGTATGACAGCCGCTATGCCGATGCGGGCGGGGTCGTGGTGCTGCTGGGACTGGCGTTGATCCCGCAGGTCATCGGGATGACCTACGATCAGGCCGCACTTGCGGCGGGAGATTCGCGGCGCTTTTTCGTCTATTCCGCCCTGCGCTCGACCTTGCAGGTGTCGTTGCTGTTGCTGGGGGCGCTCTATGGCGGGCTTGTCGGGGCCATTCTGGGCATGGGGATGGCAATGGCCCTGTCGCATCTGTGTCTGATCTGGCTGGCGCGGGCACATGGTGTCTGGGATGCCCGCCACGACCTGCTGTTCTTTGCCTTGGGGGGGGTGGCCGCTGTGCTTGCGGTCTGGTTGCATATGGGCGCATTGCGGGCACTTGCCGCGTCGGCGTAGGGGGCGGGCCGCTACCTTTGGGGTTCGGCCTTGCCCGGTATCTGCTTGCCACGGGCCAGACGGGCATTCCGCCCATGCTGGCCGGCCTCGCGCCGGTCCTGCCAAAGCTTCGACAGCCCTTTGCGCTGCCTGATCTTCCCGACCTCGGGGATCGAGACGACCGGAACAAGACCGGTCTCACGCTCCATCTGGCGGGCCGTCCGGATCACGGGATGGCGCAGTTCCAGCAGGAACGCGATCGCCAGCCCCAGCATCAAGGCGGCGCCGGCGCCCATGACCGCGCGTTTCTTGCGGCTCATGCTCACGGGATAGTCGGGTACCCGCGCCTCTTCCAATGTGATCAGCTGCTCACCGCGTGCGGCGGTTTCCAGTGAATAGCCCACTTCGGCCTCGTTGCGGCGGGTGGCGATCACGTCGAGCTGGCCCTGAAGCTGCTCCATCCGGCGCTGGAACTTGGTCAGCGTCTGTTCCACTTCCGGGGAGGTCTCGATGCTTGACGCCAGGTCTGCCCGGCGGTCCTGAAGCAGCTGGCGCTGGGTGTTCAGGCTGTCCAGCTGCGCATCCAGGTCGGCCTCTTCGCGGGCGATGGTCTCGGCGCGGGCATTGCGGTCGATCCGGCTGCGGGCCAGCTGCGTCGCGATGATCTCGCGGTCCAGCTCCAGCAGGGCGTCGTTGATGCTGGCGATCTCCGAGCGGACAAATTCAAGGCTGCCTTCGATGGAGAGGTCGTTTGCGCTGCGGTAGGCGGCCAGCTCCTCGTCCAGCTGCGCGATATCCGCGATCAGCTTTTCCTCCTGGGCCGAGAAGAATTCGAGCGTTTCGCGGGTCTGTTCGCGCCGCTGCGCGGCGGCAAGGTCGCGGGTCCGGTCCGCAAATTCATGCGCGACGGCCCGCGCCTTTTCGGGGTCTCCCAGTCGGGCCGTAATCGTCAGCACCGCGATGGTGCCGTCGTCAGCAAACCCCTCGCGCGTGGCGGCAACCCCGTTGATCGTCACCGAGCGGCGCAGCAGATCCACCTTTTCGGACAGGCGGAGGGCAGGCACGTCGGCGAAAAGGTCGAATTTCGCGATCATCTCCGCCAGGCTGTCGCGTGCCATCAGCTGCTGCTGGATCAGTTGCAGGCGGCGGGCCGAGGATGCCTCGACCGTGGAGGGGGCCAGCGACCCGGCGATCTTGGGCTGTTCGATCTGGATGACTTCGGCCGATTCATAGACATGCGGCTGCGTCAGCGCCCAGTAGAGCGACAGGAAACATCCGACGATGAACACGAAAGAGATCACCCCGATGCGACGGCGCACCATGTCCAGAAAGTCTGCCAGGGAATAGATCGGCCCCATGAACGCGTCACCTCAATGCAAATGACCCCTGTGCCGGTCAGGCCGACTTGGGGTTTTTCGGACTTACAGCAGGAAATTCGGGCGAAGTTGAGGCGCAAATGTGCCTGATCGTCCGCGTTACCTGTCGCGCCGCAGGCTGTTCTTGCGGGCCCGGTTCAGCACCACGCCCAGCAGGGGGACCTGCCCGTCCAGCATGCGCTCGCATTCTACCAGCTGGCGGGCCGTCGTTTGCTTGCCGTCCGACACCAGTAAGATGCCGTCGAGCTGCGGCAGGAAGGCCGACACATCGTCATGCCCCAACATGGGCGGCATGTCGTAGATCACCAGGTTGGGCCGAAGCGCCGCGCGCATCTGATCCAGGATGCGGGACAGGTCGGGATTCTGAAGCGTTTCGGCGGCGTCCGGGTCGGCCTGGGCGTTCAGCCCCAGCGCCAGGGTGTCGCTGACACGCAGAATTTGATCCGCAAGAGCTGTCTCACCGATCAGATAATCGCGCATCTCGCCGGGAGGGGTAAGGCCCAGAGCCCGATGCACACCGGGCGCGCGCAGATTGAGGTCCATCAACACGGTGCGCGACCCTTCGATCCGCGACAGGCTGAGCGCGAGGTTCAGCGCAGTGAACGTGCTGCCGCAACCACGGGAGGGCGCAGAGATCGCGATGTTGCTCCAGCCATTTTCACTGGTGGTCTTGCGCAGGCGGGTACGCAGCAGGTCAAAAGCCTGCACCTCAAGGCTGTCGCGTTCGGCATCGACCACTGGAAGGGGTGTGCTGTGCCTGTTCCGCGCGCCGGGCGCCACAAGTACCAGATTGTTCCATTGCGGGACGTCCCGTTCTGTCAGCTCGGCAGACGCGGATTCGTGGATTGCCCTGTCTGCCTTGGACACTGCCGCCGTCTGCAAGGCCTTTTCAGCCACATCAGCGGTCCTGTGCCCGGAAGGCGCGTCTTGATGCCGAACTGTCAGGCGCTGATCGGGGGGCGCCTCGGCGGGGGCTTCATCGCTCCCGCGATGGCGGGGGCGAATACTGTGCCGCAACCCGCCGGTACGGGTCCAGTCAGCATCCTCCGCGCCGATCTCCATCCTGTCGGCCCTGAGAAGATTATCCTTCATTTCGGCCTCCTTGGGGGTGTCTGGCATAGTTCATTATCTTACCACAGTGTTGCCCGGTGCAAAAGCCAAGCATCGTCAGTACCCCGTCCGGCGCAGTACGACACCGACCGTCTTGTACAGGATCGTGAGGTCCAGTTTCAGCGACAATGCGTTTTCATAGGCTTCATCCACACCGTGCCGATAGGTAAATTTGTTGTTGTTGCGGGCGCTGACCTGCCAAAGGCCTGTCAGGCCGGGACGCACCGCGAAATAGGCACGCGGGTTGCCATAGAGATCCAGCTGGTCAACCATCATGGGTCGGGGCCCCACCAGCGACATCTCACCGGTCAGGACATTGATCAGCTGTGGCAATTCATCCAGCGACGTGGCGCGCAGAAAGCGTCCCACAGGCGTAATGCGCGGGTCGTTCCGCAGCTTTTGCAGGGCGTCCCATTCCGCCTTCATCTCCGGATCCTGTGCCAGCAGGTCCTGAAGCGCCCTTTCCGCATCACGCACCATTGTACGCAGCTTGATGATTGAAAAGGTGCGCCCGCCGCGGCCCAGCCGGTCCTGGCGGTAAAGCGGCTGGCCGCCCTCAATCCACAGGGCCAGAGCGCAAACCGCGATGACAGGCACCCATATCGGCATCGCCAGAACGACCAGTGCCAGATCCATCAGACGCTTGAAACCGTGGCGGTACGGCCTGGACCGGGTGTACTTGCGCGCAATCGCCGCCTCCCAAAGCGGCGCGGCCCGCGCTTGCTTGCCGCGATCGCCCGAATAGGTTGGCGCGGCGGATCGCTGCTGAACGAGATCAACAAGGCCGTAACCCGGTCGATCCATTTGAAACTTCTTCATCACAACCCCCCAGGGTCGCACTAATATGTTGTCCTATGCGGAGAATTGCGCATAGAGCTGTCACTCGTTACTCAACTGCCCAGATCACTAGAAAAAGGCAGTGTTCCCGGCGATTCATACGCCCCATCCGCGGCGTTTTACAGTGGGCACCCATTAAATTCGCGCAAACGCGATTGCCGTTTTTTGGCCGCGCAGCGCGGACAACACGGCCTGGGTCGAATATAGGCACATTCTCGCCATAAATGGCCTTATTTCTCAGAAACAATTTGTTTCAGAGGCAAAAAAAGCCAGAATTTCGCGCTTTGCGGGAAAAGAACACTGCTTTGCAAGATAATGGCACGAAACGAGGTGCTCAATGGCAGAGAGCGCCCAGGATTGTCTGCCAATTCACATCCCCTGGGTCATATGCCGCAGCGCGAAACTGCCCTGCAAATCCAAGGGCAGGCCTGCCAAGGAGCAGTCAAATTCGAAAACAGGGAAAAGTGGCAGCCCGTAGGGCCGCCCCGCCCTGTTCCGCAAGATTCCGGGATGTGCGTTTAAGGTAATTGAATCTAAATGATAAAAACACTTTCATTGTGCACCGTGTTCCGTCATATTCCGTACTGATCCGCGTCAACGTGGGGGATGTTTTGGGGGATATAAATGGCGCAGATAAGTTGCAGGAAGCCAGAAAAGGCATTGTCGGCGCGCTTCGTCGAAACCGTCACCGAACCGGGCAAGCACTTTGATGGCCAAGGGCTTTTCCTGCGCGTGGCAAAAAATGGCGCGAAGCAATGGGTCCAGCGCATCACGATTCGCGGGAAGCGGTGCGAACTTGGCCTGGGCAGCCCGCCCGCCATATCGCTGGCCGTTGCGCGCAAGTTGGCGCTTGAGAATCGGGGCAAGGCGATGCTGGGTGGCGATCCGCTTGCCGAAAAGCGGGCGGAACGCGGAAACCTGACATTCGCGCAGGCTGTAGAGATTTACGCCGCCGTGAAACTCAAGGAATTCAAGAGCGAAAAGCACCGCAAGCAATGGGTGTCGTCGCTGGATCGGCTGGCGATGCCGACGCTTGGCTCTATGTCAGTGCGCAACATCGAAGTTGCCGACGTTTTGCGAATGCTGGAACCACATTGGCGCGAACGCACTGTGACCGCGAAAAAACTTCGCGGGCGTGTCGAAGCTGTCTTAAGTTGGTGCACTGTGTCGGGGCACCGGACGGGCGACAACCCGGCGCGCTGGTCGGGCAATCTCAAGGAACTGTTGCCAGCCCCCGGCAAGGTGGCGCCGGTGCAGAATCAGCCGTCGCTGGCGTTGGGCGATGTGGCTCGTTGGTGGAGGAAATTGGAAACGCGTGACGGGATGGCGACGAAAGCATTGCAGTTTCTTGCGCTGACCGCCGCCCGCTCTGGCGAGGTGCGGGGCATGACCTGGGATGAAATCGCCTTTGGCGGCGATGATGGAACCGGCGGGCGCACCCTTGCGACAGTTGCGACTTCCGCTACATGGACCGTGCCCGCATCGCGGATGAAGGCTGACCGCGAACATCGCGTACCCCTGACGCCCGATGCGGTGGCCCTATTGCAAAGCCTACCCCGCATGGACGGCAGCCCCTATGTGTTTTTTGCCCCGCGCGGCGGGATGCTATCGGATATGTCCATTTCTGCTGTAATGCGTCGAATGCAGGAAAGCGAAGTGAGGGCAGGCGGCGCTGGCTTTGTCGATCCGCGCAGCAAACGCCCCGCCGTGCCGCATGGACTGCGTTCGACATTCCGGCAATGGGCTGCGGAACAAGGTTACCCCCGCGATATGGCCGAAATCGCCTTGGCGCACTTCATAGGATCCGATGTGGAACGCGCGTATCAGCGCAGCGATATGCTGGAACGGCGGCGCGATATGATGGCGGCTTGGGGCGCGTTCCTCTGTGATAGGACGGATACAAACGAAAAGGTTACGAGACTTGGGAGCGTAAGATGAGACACTGGGTGGATGCTATTCCAGCCTTGAAGATTGCCCTCTCAAAACATTTTCCCGATGTGGACGTAAAATCTGTAGAAGAATGGGCGGATGATATCTACGAACACGCTTCCGCTGCTAATTCAATGGAGCGGCTTGAGCGCAGCGATAAGCGCCCGATAAACGATAGTGAACAGCTTGACGCTGCGGCCAAAAACCTTCGAATTGCGGCGAAGAAACTTGAAGGGCTCGGCTGGCATGGGGGCAAGTCGCTGACTATAATTTCTCGAGAAGTGCGACAAATGAACGAAGATCTGCCCGGCTTGCCCCTTATGGGCGCGCTGGACTCCGGTCCGTTTTTGGCTGGCTTTCTCCAAGCGTTAGCGGAACGGCTCACGAAATGTGCTGAGGATATCCACCCGAACGCCGCACCCGTGATGTCGGCATTAGATGAGAATGCGAAGCGAAACACCGGTGTGGGTGCGCGACAGAAAACAGGAGCGCATTTTACTTCGCGCAAGGCGTACGATGCGTTTAGAATATTAGCCGGAAAAACGCCATCTGTGGCGACGACGGACGGCAAAGCTTATGGTCCATTCCTTGACTTTCTTAAGGACATCTTTGACTGCCTGTCGATAGACGCTAGCCCTGAGACTTGGGCGCGCGAAGTGTGCCGGGAAAAATGCGAAAAGTAGGGTAATTAACTCCTTTCGATGTCGGTGACCTGAGAACCTACCGTTCCGACAGATGCTACGGCAATCCCGCTGTGGCCTGTTGGAGTTAACAAAATATGGCTGAGACACTCTTGCGCCGACCCTGCGTAGAAACGCGCACAGGGCTTTCCCGCAGCACGATTTATGAATGGATGAAGCGCGGGGAATTCCCGCATCCCGTCAAACTTGGCACGCGTCTGGTCGCTTGGAAGGAAAGCGACATTACCGCTTGGCTGGATGCCCGCGAAACGAAGGTCGCATGATATGAGCGTCGGAAATGAATTGGCCCGGAACCTGTTTGCGCAGGAACCGGGCCGGGTAGATTGCCATGCAAATGCGGCGAATACCCAAATGATACCACAACAGAAATCAGCGCGCCACAACGGCTCGAACAGGCTGCAGATTCACTACCTGCGCCGCCTGCATGGTGTGACCGAGGCGCAGGCGCACGTCTTGGCTGCCCTGATCTGGGGGGCATTGTAATGGTGGATGCAAAGCACCTGACTCAAACCCTTCGCGGCAAATGGTTTGGCCGCTACGGCTGCGCGGCCTGCCCGGTTTGCCAGTGTGAAGGGCGCACAACGCAGAACGCGCTGACTTTGGCCGATGGCACTGGCGGCATGCTGCTGCTGCACTGTAAGAAAACCGGGTGTGAATATCGCAACATCGCTGCGGCGGCGGGCATCACCCGCGATGCCTATACGCCGCCGGATCCTGCAATCATCGCACAGCGTGCATCCGAGCAACGCCGCGCAGAGGCAAAGCGTGCGCAGCAGGCGCACCGTCTGTGGATGGGCGCGCAGCCTGTCGCGGGCACCGCTGCGGAAAGCTATTTGAGGGGGCGGGGCATTACCTGCCCCCTTCCTGACACCTTGCGCTTTGATCCGCAGTGCTGGCACGCCACCGGCAAACGCTATCCCGCGTTGGTGGCTTTGGTAGAGGGCGGCGCAGGTGTTGCCGTACATCGCACCTATCTGCGCGCCGATGGCTCGGGCAAGGCCGACATTGACCCCGCGAAGGCGATGCTGGGGGCCGTCGCTGGTGGCGCTGTGCGACTCACTGGGGAGCCTGGGCCGCTTGTGGTGGCCGAAGGCATCGAGACCGCCTTGTCGCTTGCCTCTGGCCTTCTGCGCACGCCTGCGAACGTTTGGGCAGCGCTATCCACATCCGGCATCCGGGGGTTGCGCCTTCCTGACCATCCGGGGCGACTGACCATTGCCCCCGATGGCGACATGGCGGGCCGTGAAGCTGCAACCGCACTGGCGGCACGGGCGCACGCGCTGGGCTGGCAAGTGTCGCTCTTGCCTGCCCCCGATGGCCGCGACTGGAATGACATTCTGACCATGAAAGGGGAAGCCGCATGAATGCGCCCCAGCCGATCCAATACTTGCCCGAAGGGCCGCAACCGCTGGTTCGCGACATCGCCCCCGGCGCAGCCTATCCTGTTCACGCTCTGGGACCTCTGCGCGGGGCCGTGGAGGCGGTGCAGGGGATCACGCAAGCCCCGCTTGCCATCCCGGCGCAATCGGCGCTGTCGGTGGCGTCACTGGCCGTGCAGGGCTTTGCCGAAGTGGACACGCTGGGTGGGCCGCGTGCGCTGTCGCTCTACGCGCTGACCATCGCCCGAAGCGGAGAACGCAAATCCGCCTGCGACGCCCCGCTGATGGCGGCGTTACGCGACCATGAGCGGGAACAGGCAACCGTCCAGCGCGACGCAATGGAAATCTGGCGCAATGCGCAAGCGCTTTGGAAGGGGGAACACGACCGCATCCTTGTGGAAGCCAAAAAAGCCAAAGGCGAAAAGCGCACAGCGGCACAAGCCGACCTGGAAGCGCTGGGGCCGGAACCCGACGCCCCGCCATCGGCTGACCGAACCGTGACGGAACCGACATTCGAAGGGCTAACCAAGCTATTCGCAACGGGCCAGCCCAGCCTTGGCCTATTCTCGGATGAAGGCGGGCAATTCCTTGGCGGGCACGCCATGAACTCGGACAACCGGCAAAAGACCCTGGCTGCGTTGAATGACCTTTGGCAAGGGAACCCGATCCGGCGCACACGCTCGGGGGATGGACACGCGACGCTCTACGGGCGGCGGCTGGCGGTACACCTGATGGTGCAGCCGACCGTGGCGCGGGGCTTCATGGCTGACCCTCTGGCGGCGGATACGGGCTTTCTGCCCCGCTTCCTGATGTGCGAACCGCCCAGCGCCATCGGAACCCGGATGCAAGCAAACACGCGGCGCGATGATATGGCGCTTGGGGCATTCGGCGCACGGCTGCGCGCCATCCTCGAAACGCCGATGCCGATGGACCCGGACGCCCGCGAATTGCAACCGCGCATCCTTGGCCTTGCCCCGGATGCCCGCACGCTCTTGGCGGGCTTTGCCGATGCAACCGAAGCCGCGCAAGCCCCCGGTGGCGACTTGGCGCATATCACCGGCACGGCATCCAAGGCGGCGGAACAAGCGGCACGCATCGCGGGCGTGCTGACCCTATGGCGCGACCTCAACGCCCATCAGGTGCAGCCCAGCGATATGGCCGACGCCATCACATTGGCACAATTCTATCTTTCCGAAGCTTCACGGCTTGCAAGTGCTGCAACGGTATCGGCCGAAATCGACAAGGCTGAAAACCTGCGACGCTGGCTTTTGGAAAGCTGGGAACATCCCGATGTGATGGCCCGTGATGTGGTGCAGTTTGGACCGAACGCCCTACGCGAGACACCGAAGGCACGGGCTGCACTGGGAATCCTCGAAAAGCATGGATGGCTGGTGCGACTGGCCGGAGGAACCATGGTGCGCGGGGCAGCGCGGGCAGAAGCATGGCACCTTGTGCGGAGTTGTGGCGATTAGGTTTGATGCAAAGGCAGAACTGGCAAAGCTGAGCGGGGAACGCGAAAGTGGCACCGGCCCGATGCTACAATCGCTACATCTGCTACACTGCGGCCCCGTGTAGCGATTGTAGCGGATGTAGCAGAACCCCTTGCGACTTCTGCGACACAAGCCCCGGCTGCGCACTCTGTGTCGCGATTGTCGCAAGTCCTCGGCGCAATCTGCGCTGCCTTTATCGAGCTTGTCGGAAATCCGTTCTAAAAGGTTACGTTTTCTTTTCGCTTGAGGCTAACTCCGCAAGTTCGGGCAGATCAGGCAATACAAATTTTTGAAGGAAATTTTCGTCTACCCTTGGCAGATATTGCATAGCGAGTTCTGGCTCTCCCGCCGCGCAAACAAGTTTTGCATACTGATGAAACGCTGCCCCGAAATAAAAGTCGTCCCCCATTTTTTCCATTATCTCTTCGATTTGAGATCGGTACTCGAAGTATTTATCGCGCTCGTAGTTCATTTGTGTATCGTCAATACCATCCTCGCGAAGTGCTCTAGCCGATATTTGCCCGATTTCAGAATTTAGCTTTGCCGACGCAACCAAATCAGCTTGTTCGTCGAGGTCGCCTTCTCCCTCGTTTTTACCAACGTTTAGGGCCTTGTTATCTAAGCCGTGAGGCTTCACGCCGTCGCGCCGCATTTCATCGAAATACTGAGCCAGTGCTGCATCTAAGTTCGAGTGGAGCATGAGGGTGTCTACCATCGAATATTGATTCAGAATTGACATTTGCCCCATGGTAACGCCTGCATAGAGCCTTGCACTCTTGGGCAGCTCATCATCATTCGCAACTTCTCGAAAGTACAGGTCTGCCGGGTCATTGAATTCCGTCCCGGAAAGAAGTGGCAACTGAGCTTCGCGGAAAGACTGGACCAATGAAGTGCGAACTGAGTTTTTGTTGAACTGCTGGAGGAGCAATTTGTAGATATTGCCCTTGATTGCAAAAGGGATGGGTCCAAACCAAAAAATGCCCAACATCACGAAGAACGTAGTCCAGAAATCATTGGGGCCTAACAATGATGCGACCGCGTAAGCCAGAACAACGTCCAGCGCCAATGAGAAAGCGAGGTTTAAGCCTAACATGCGCCCTTGACGTGTTTTCATCATTCTCAGACTATCTCCGATAGCAACACTTTGCTCAGAGACGCTAACAGCTAGCACAATCGGCGAGCAAGCACTGCCTCGCCACATTTCCAAGCCCCGCCAGGAATCCTAGTCAGAGAAATTAAAAAATCATATTATCAATAACATAACCCGCTTTTGACCCGCAAATTAGAAAGGAACTGACATGCCAGCGCCAGAGCCGGGAACCGTATGGATGGAGGAGTATGAGGGGCGACTACTTGCGACCTTCATCCCGTATTTTTCATGGCCGCCGGGAAGCCGAGGCCCGCAAAACCGTAATCGGCGGAACAGGGCAATAAAGATGACCCGCCGCTTCGCATCAGGCACATGGGTGTGCCGTTGGTGCGGTGAAGAACTCAATGAGGATAAGCGAACCGACGCACAATACTGTCGTGAAGCGTGCCGGAAGGCGGCTGCAAGGAAACGGCGCAAGATTTCGCGAAAAGTGTCGGGTCGAGGCTGCGTTTCAGGCTTGTAGATTCGCGAGGCAAGTGAGTGGCACAAAAACTTGAGCGCTTCCAATTTTCGGGGCCAAGCACCGTTTAGATGGGGGATATTCTGGGGGATGCAGTAGCGTGCGATTGTGCCAACCCGATGAATAAAAACAATTTTATTTGGGTTAGTGGCAGCCCGTAGGGGAATCGAACCCCTCTTTCCAGGTTGAAAACCTGGCGTCCTAACCGATAGACGAACGGGCCACTGGTCGTGAGCGGTTCATTAGGGTTTTCGGCCAGGGCACGCAAGCAGAAATTTCCGCTTTGGCGCGATATTCTGCGTTCAGGCGCGCGCGGCGTCCTCCAGGCGCAGTTGCACGGTTTGCCGACCGCGCCAGCTGTTGATGTCAAGGCGCCCCGAGAGATGAAACCGTGCACCGCCATGTGCCTCCAGCGCCGCACCCAGCGGTGTGTCATAGGCCCCGAAGCAGATCGCATCCATCCTGGCGCCGATTCCGTCGCCAAACGTGATCTTGAGGTGGCTTTCACCGACTCGTTTGGCGAAATGAATCTGCATGTCCGCAAAGACATAGCGCGGGGCAGGGGCGGCGGCGCCGAAGGGGCCTGCCTCCTCTATCTGTTCCGCCAGCTCGACCGAGGCGGCGCCCGGCATCAAAAGCCCGCTGACAGTCAGATCGGAGGGGCCCGCCAGATGCGCGCCTTGTTTTGCCAACAGCTCCCCCAGGCGCGTCATCGCCAGGTCAAGCTTGTCCTCGGCCACGGTCAGACCGGCGGCCATCTTGTGCCCCCCGCCCTTGATCAGCAGCCCCTCTGCCGCCAGCCGCTGGATCGGGGCGCCCAGGTCGATGCCGCTGACCGACCGGCCCGATCCCTTGCCGATGCCGTCCTCGATACCGATCACGATCGACGGGCGGTTGGAAGCCTCCTTGAGCCGTGAGGCCACGATGCCGACCACGCCGGGATGCCAGCCGGGGCCCGAGGCCCAGACCAGCGGCGCGTCAAAGCCACGTGCTTCGGCCTGCGCCAGGGCGGCGGCGCGCACCGCCGCTTCCACGTCGCGCCGCTCGGTGTTGAGCGTTTCCAACCGCTCGGCCAGGGCGGCCACCTCGTGCGGGTCGTCAGACGCCAGAAGGCGCGCGCCCAGATCGGCCTGCCCGATGCGCCCCCCCGCATTGATGCGCGGGCCCAACAGAAAGCCCAGGTGGTAGGCCGTGGGGGCGGTGTCCATGCGGGCGACGTCGACCAGGGCCGCCAGTCCGACCCGGTCGCGCCGCGCCATGACCTTGAGGCCCTGCCGGACAAATGCCCTGTTCACGCCGATCAGCGGCGCCACATCCGCCACCGTCGCCAGCGCCACCAGATCCAGCATCGCCATCAGGTCGGGGCCCTTGCGGCCCGTGTCACGCAGTTGCCGACCCACCTCGACCAGCATCAGAAAGACAACCGCCGCCGCGCAGAGGTGCGCCAGGGTGCCATCCTCGTCCTGGCGGTTGGGGTTCACGACGGCCAATGCATCGGGCAGGGTCTCGCCGCCCAGGTGGTGATCCAGGATCACAACGTCCGCCCCGGCTGCCGCCGCGACCGGCCCATGGGACAGCGTGCCGCAATCGACGCAGACGATCAGGTCATGCGCCGCAGCCAGCGCCGCCATCGCCTCGTCATTGGGGCCGTAGCCCTCGTCGATCCGGTCCGGCACGTACAGCGTCGCACCATGGCCCATCTGGCGCAGCCAGGTCAGCAGCAGGGCGGCGGAACTGCCGCCATCCACATCGTAATCGGCAAAGATCGCGATTCGCTGGCGCTGCCCCACAGCGGCGAGAAACCGCGCCGCCGCCTTTTCCATGTCCTGCAGGCTGCGGGGATCGGGCAGCAGGTCGCGCAGGGCAGGGGCGAGGAAACCCGCCGCCTCCTCGGGCGCAACCCCTCGCCGGGCCAGAACCTGGCACACCGCCTGCGGCAGGCCCGTGCGCTGCACCAGCAGCTCGGCGGACCGCTCCGCATCGACACCGGGCCCGACCCAGCGCCGCCCGGTCAGAGAGGCCTCAACGCCGAGAAAGCTCACCTTCACCCCGTTTCATTGTTCCAAAAATACACATCGCGCCGCCCGCCAGGGGCGCGGCGTCAGCCCTTGTCGACCGGGGTGCGGTAGTTGATGCGCCGGACCGAACCGGTCTTGGACCGCATGATCAGGGTTTCGGTGGTCATCCATCCGGGTTCGCGCTTCACGCCGGGAAGGATGTTTCCGCCGGTGACGCCGGTCGCGGCAAAGATCACATCCTCCGTCACCATTTCATCGCGGGTATAGACGCGGTCGAAATCGGTGATCCCCGCCTTGCTGGCGCGGCCACGCTCGTCTTCGTTGCGGAACAGCAGACGGCCGTACATCTGCCCACCCATGCATTTGAGCGCCGCCGCAGCAAGCACGCCTTCGGGTGCGCCACCGGCGCCCATGTACATGTCGATCCCGGTCTGCGGGTCGGCGCAATGCATGACACCCGCCACGTCGCCGTCAGTGATCAGCCGGATGGCGGCCCCGGTGGCGCGGACCTCGGCGATCATATCTTCGTGGCGCGGGCGTTCCAGGATGCAGACCGTGATGTCCGAAACCGCACAGCCCTTGGCCGCCGCCAGCGCCTTGACCCGTTCGCCCGGTGTCATGTCCAGTGTGACAACGCCCTCGGCATAGCCCGGCCCGATGGCAAGCTTGTCCATATAGGTGTCCGGCGCATGCAGCATCGACCCGCGCGGCCCCATGGCGATCACGGTCAGCGCGTTGGGCATGTCCTTGGCGGTCAGCGTGGTGCCTTCCAGCGGGTCCAGCGCGATGTCCACGCCGGGGCCGTTGCCGGTGCCCACTTCCTCGCCGATATAAAGCATCGGCGCTTCGTCCCGCTCGCCTTCGCCAATGACAACCACGCCCGCGATGTCCAGCATGTTGAGCTGCGTGCGCATGGCGTTCACGGCCGCCTGATCGGCGGCTTTCTCGTCCCCCTTGCCGATCAGCTTGGCCGAAGCCAGCGCGGCTGCCTCCGACACGCGGGCCAGGCCCAGGGACAGCATACGGTCTTGAAAATCGGCGGATGTGGGCATGAGAATTCCTTGCTGGTTTGAATGCTGCTTCGTCCTCTAGCGCGCCATTCGCGTTCGTACAAGCGCACGGGGGGCGGGCGGCGATGCCCCGGCCCGCTTTCGCGGGCCGGGTGCCTGATATCAGGGATATATCTCGCCCGCGAACCAGGTATCGGCGGGCACCCAGTCGTTGCCGCTGCCCCCCCAGCCCTGGTTCACATAGAACCAGCGGTCGTAGACCGTTGCGTCCCAGCAGAAGACAAAGCACTTGCGCACCACCCGGCGTTGCCAGGCATAGCCGTAAGCCACCGGGTAGTGACTGAGCCAGCCCGTACCGATCACCGCAGGCGTGTCCCTGTCCCGGATCGAATTGCGCGCGTATTCCCGCAACCGGCTTTCCGACAGGCCCAGCGAATTGTAATGCGTCGTCAGGCTGGTCCCGGTGCGGCCCACGAAATAGGCGCTCGCGTCGCTCATTTCCCAAGGATAGGTCGCGCCCTGGCCGAAAATGCAGAAGGTGCCCACATCGTCCGCGATCTCTTCGATCACGTTGTTGACGCCGGTGGTCTGCGAGGTGGGTGAGATGACGTTGGCACCGGTGCCGCCGTCCTGACGGTAGAGCCCCCAGCGCGGCGCCCAATAGCTGTTGCCGGTCCCGGCCTGGCGATCGCCCCAGAGAAACAGGATGGTCCAGGCCAGCGACCCGCAGCCGATGGCGCAGCCGTTGACGGTGTATTGGTTATAGGGTTGCTCACTGACGCTGCCGTCTGCCCAGTAATATGTATAGGCCATTGAAATCACTCCTCGAAAAAGTTCATGCCGCTGTCGGGCTTGCGGTCCGACGGGGTTGTTTCCGACACTGCGAAAAAGAGCAGGGTCTCGCGCAGGCCGGATCGGTAGGAGATGTGCATCTCGAACGAGACTTCGTGCGCCAGCTTTTCATCCGCGACGTGCAGGGCCACGGCGCCGCTGCCCTCGGGCGTGTCCAGCGGCTCGATCTTGACCAGCCGTGCGCCCTCGCCGGAAATCTCGACGGCGGCGTCGGATTCGAGCAGGGCAACACGGTGCGTGCTGCCTGTCATGACCCCTTCGCCCATTTTGGCGACCAGGTCCTCGATCTCCCAGGCGGGGGCGGCATTGCGTGCGAGATTGCCGAGCAAGGGGCCGAAGGCCTTGGCATAGACCTTGCGCAGCTGCGCCCAGCTTTCCACCTCGCGCAGCTTGACCCGCTGCGGGCGGGCGCCGCGATTTACGGTCTCGGGCTTGCTGTTCCCGGGATCGGTGTCGTCCTTGGGCTTCTGCGCCGGTCGGACCAGGGTGGAAGAGATCCGGCCCCGCGCCTTTTCGAAATCCTCCGGCAGCCCTTCGATCGGCAGGGGCAACTGGCCCGTCTGGCCGGCCATCTCACCATCCTCGGTTTCGCCCACGTAGGACAGTGAATCGACCTTGAAGACACGGGCGACCCTGCTGCCTTTCTCTTCCGCCGCGATGGCAATCTGGCGGCTGGGCGGTTCGCGGTCCAGCGACCAGTGGGCGATGGGATGGTCGTGACCCTTGCTGGCGGCAATGATGAAGCCGGTGCCCGCAGGCATCCCCATCTTGCCGTCCCTGTCGCCCCTGCCGGTGATCGCCGTCAGCCGGTCGTCGCCCCGGCCCAGGTCCACGGCAAACTCATAGTAGGCCACATCGTCCATGTCGGGCCGGAACAGCGCCGTGACCTGAGGCGACAGGCGTGCCTTGCCGCCGGTGGGATCCATTTCCGTCCCCCTGACGGTTTCGAGCAATTGAGCCGCACGGCGCCGTATCGCCGTAGGGACCTCTTCAATATTCATTTGCATCATTCTTCTCCTCAAAATGGAAAGGGCGTCTGGAAATATGTTGGCATCGCGAAGCCGGCGCCCCGGACGACGATCAACCGAGAGTAGAAATTCGCCAAGTACGGGAATCCATACCCGGCCACTCAGCACAAAAAGCAAGGGCCACAGACAAGCTTTGGCCCTTAATATCCTGTTTTTCGGTTGTTTTTTGGATCGGGGCGCGCCGCCCTCAGACTTCCTCGATCCGCAGGGCCACAGGGGCGCCAGCCATCACGCCGGTGCCGTCCATCGCGGCAATGGCGCGATGAAGATCGGCGGGGATGGTCTTGTGCGTCACGATCAGTACTGGTGCGGATGTGGCGTCATGTTCGTACTGCCGCATCCGGTTGATGCTGACACCCGCCTCGCCAAGAACCGTCGCGATCTTGGCCAGGGCACCGGGTTTGTCCACCAGCGCCATGCGCAGATAGTAGGGGGCTGGCGTCTTGGACTGGGCAGACTGGGCCTGCACAAGGCCCTTGGCTGGCTGGCCGAAGACCGGCAGCCGTGTGCCCCGCGCGATGTCGCAGACATCGGCCATCACCGCGCTGGCGGTCGGACCTTCGCCTGCACCCGCGCCGCGCAGCACAATCTGACCCACGGCATCGCCTTCGAGCACCACCATGTTGGTGCCGCCGTCCAGCTGCCCGAGGGGGGAGGTTTCGGGCACCAGACAGGGTTGCATACGCTGTTCCAGCCCGCGCCCTGTTTTCTGTGCGACACCCAGCAGCTTGATCTTGTAGCCCATGTCGGCGGCGGCGCGGATGTCCTCGATGGTGACGCGTTCGATCCCTTCCAGCTGGATGCCGTCGAAATCCACCTGCGCGCCAAAGGCGATGGTGGACAGGATCGCCAGTTTGTGCGCCGCGTCGATGCCGCCCACGTCCAGCTGCGGATCTGCTTCCAGATAGCCCAGGCCGTCCGCCTCGGCGAAAATGTCCTGATAGGTCTGTCCCGAGCTTTCCATGCGCGTCAGGATATAGTTGCACGACCCGTTCATCACGCCCATGACGCGGGTGATGCCGTTTCCGGCCAGTCCCTCCAGCAGGGTCTTGACCACCGGAATGCCGCCCGCGACCGCGGCCTCGTAGCGCAGGCTCAGCTCCTGCGCTTCGGCCAATTCGGCCAGCGCCTGCCCGTGGATGGCCAGCATCGCCTTGTTGGCGGTGACGACGTGCTTGCCCGCCTTCAGCGCCGCTTCTGTCGCTGCCTTTGCGGGGCCGTCCGACCCGCCCATGAGTTCGACAAAGACATCGACGTCGTCGCGGGTGGCCAATGCGACGGGGTCGTCTTCCCAGTCGTATCCGTTCAGGCTGACGCCACGTTCGCGGTTGCGGGTTCGGGCGGACACGGCAGAGATGCTGATCTTGCGCCCCGTGCGCGCCTCCAGCAGGGCGGCCTGTTGGCGGACGATGCGCACCACGCCGACCCCGACCGTGCCCAGACCGGCGATACCAAGGCGAATTTGGTCAGACATGGGCGGAATCCTTCGGCTGAGATCGGAGACTGGAATTGAGCGCGATGTAGCCGTTTCACCGGCGGCGTGCAACGCAGGACCGACGTTATTGCAGACCTTCGGCCAGACGCTGGCGTTCACGGCCGGTCAGGACCGATCCGCGCAGCCGTGCCGCCCGTGCCCGCAGCCGCGCCACCCGCGCCTCAAGACCGGCCTGCGTGGCGCGCGCATCGACGCGCCCGGCGGTGGCCTGCGCCAGCACCGGTTCCAGCGGAACGAGCGCCGGATAGGCCGAGGCGGCCAGTTCGGGCGAGACCGTCCTGTCCAGCTCGGGAAACTGGGTGCAGGCGGCAAGGCCGCAGGCGACCAGCAGGGCGATCTGTGGGCGAATGCTCATGCAGACTTTCTTGCACCAGCGCGGTTTACAGCGCAAGCGGGCTTTGCTTTTGAACAAGGGTTCATTAATCAGGGCCCATGGCACGCACGGCAGGCTCACATTCCGACATCACCGGGCCCAAGGTCCGTGCGGCGGCCCTCAGGCTCTTTGCCAAGGGCGGGTATGCTGCCGTGTCGATGCGGGCCATCGCGGCAGAGGTGGGCGTTCAGGCAGGCGCGCTTTACAACTACACGCCGGACAAGCAGACGCTTCTGTTCGAACTGATGCGCGACCACCTGGAAGAGCTGCTGCGCGCGCTGCCCGATCCGAAGGGGGACGCGCTGGCGCAACTTGAAACCTTCGTGTCGTTCCACATGCGATTTCACGCGGACCGGCCCGATGCGGTCTTCATCGCCTATATGGAACTGCGCAACCTCGATCCGGCCAATTTTGCCGAAATCGAGCGCCTGCGCCGCAGCTACGAGGACCGGCTGGAGAATATTCTGCGCCTGGGCGTCGAAAGCGGTGCCTTTGTCGTTCAGGACACCAAGATCGTGACGCTGGCCATCATCGCGATGCTGACCGGGATCAACACCTGGTTCCGCGAAACGGGCCGTTTGTCCCTGGACGAGGTCGTCGCACAATACTGGGAAATGGTGCGCAAGGCCGTGGGCGCCGCGCCCTGACCACGTCAGGCCTGTCGGGCGCCCACACCATATTCCACATCAATGCGCGGGGCGGATGAACTTGCCGTTGCGCAGGTCGGCAAAGGCCTGTTCCAGCTCGGCGCGGGTGTTCATCACGATCGGCCCATGCCAGGCGACAGGCTCTTCGATCGGCGCGCCGGAGATCAGCAGGAAGCGCAGACCCTGCTCGCCGGCCTGCACGGTCACTTCGTCGCCCGTGCCGAACCGGATCAGGGTGCGGTCGCCGCTGAGGTCGCGGATGTTGAGCTCTTCGCCCGCCACTTCCTTTTCCAGCAGCACGCCGGACGGGGCAGACGCGTCGGCAAAGGCACCGGACCCCTGGAACACATAGGCGAAGGCCCGGCGGTATGTGTCGATGCGGAAGGTCTTCTTCACACCCGCAGGCACCGTGATGTCGAGGTACTGCGGGTCTGCCGCGATCCCGTCAACCGGGCCGGTCTTGCCCCAGAAGTTCCCGGTGATCACCTTGACCTGCGTGCCGTCGTCGTCCGTCACGACCGGAATATCGGCCGCGGTCACATCCTGGTAGCGCGGTGCCGTCATCTTTTGCGCCGATGGCAGGTTCCCCCAAAGCTGGAAGCCATGCATCTGCCCCCGCGCGTTTCCGGCGGGCATTTCCTGGTGCAGGATGCCCGACCCGGCGGTCATCCATTGCACGTCACCCGCGCCCAGTGTGCCGGTGTTGCCCAGCGAATCGCCGTGTTCCACCGTACCTTCCAGCACGTATGTAATGGTTTCGATCCCCCGGTGCGGATGCCAGGGGAACCCTTTTTCGAAATCCTCGGGCCGTTCGTTGCGAAAATCGTCGAACAGCAGGAAAGGGTCCAGTTCGGACGGATCCTGAAAGCCGAAGGCGCGGTGCAGCTTGACACCCGCACCTTCAAGCGTGGGGATCGCGCGCCGGGTCTCAAGTGTGGGTCTGAGGGACATGACAATTCTCCTTGTCTGAAGCTGCAAGACAGATAGGTGCGCAGCGCGGGCCTGAAAAGAGAGTTGCAGGCACGGGGGCTGTGCAAAAATGCGAAAGGTTTCGGCGTGTCGTTCCTCACACGAAAACACGCCGTGGGGTGTATCCCCTTGACATACGGTAGGGCAATCCCCATCTAAACTGTATGAAACAGACCAACGTCCGCCAGTTCTTCCAAAAGTTCCCCACCGACGAGGCTTGCCTTGAGCATTTGTTCAATGTCCGCTTCGGCCAAGGCCACGTTTGCCCCAAGTGTGAGCGCGCGGCCAAGTGGTATCGCCTGACCAATGAACAAGCCTTTTCTTGCCAGTGGTGCGGGCATCACATTCACCCGATGGTGGGCAGCATCTTCGAAAAGAGCCGCACCCCGCTTCAACTTTGGTTCTACGCAATCTTCCTGTTCACCACGTCCAAGCATGGCGTCAGCGGCAAGGAATTGCAGCGCCAGCTTGGCGTTACCTACAAGACCGCATGGCGCATGGCGCGGCTGATCCGCGAACACATGGCAGAAATCGACGGTGACGCGCCCATTGGCGACGAATGTGAGATTGTCCAGGTGGACGAAACTTACATGGGCGGTCGCAAGCCCGGTACGCATGGCCGTCGCCCGCACAAGACCGCTATCATGGCGATGGTGGAGCGCGGCGGCGAGCCTATCGTTAAGGTGATCCCGAACGCCTCACGCGTCACCCTGCACGGTGAGATGGAGAAAGCCGTTGCCAAGGGCACTCAGATCCACGCCGACCAGTGGCGCTCCTACAATGGCCTTGACCAGTTGGGCCATGACTTGAAGCGGATCAACAAGGATCGGGACGGATACGTTGGCCCGAACGGTGAAACGGTGAACGCGGTAGAGAATTTCTGGCGTCACCTGAAATGCTCAATCCAAGGCACGCATACCAGTGTTTCACCCAAGTACCTTGAAACCTACGCCAAGGAATTTGAGTACCGCTTTAATCGTCGGATGCGTCCCGAGACGATGCTGGACGAGTTGCTTTCTCGCTTTCCTGAGATGGACGCTTAATCACGGCGTCCAGTTTATCGAGGTCGCCGTCAGGATCGACCTCGTGTTCCTTGATGAACTCTTCTAGTTTGCCCTTGTCACGGGCTGTCTTAAGGTTTGTCATAGATGATCTCACTTTACCGACTTTGGCATAGGTTAACAGACCGGGGGTTCTTTGCTTTAGGGCTAATAATTGGCGTCTCCATCACAACTGTGTTCTTTGTATTTGTCACGTTCGTATCACCGATTGATCCATTTTCCGACAAGAGTTCCGAGAACAACTCCAGTCAATACCATCAGGGAAATCAAAACGACAGCAGGCCAGACTTGATGTATTGGCCGCGCAGAATCTTCTCTATTGAGGACTCCGTGGCTCAATGGCTCATGATGATATTTACTGTCGGGGCTTTTGTCGTTTTGGTTTTCACCCTCAAGACCACTAGAGAGGTAGGCAAGGCTCAGGTCGCCGCCTACCTTGGCCTTAATATCGGCGACATAACGATCAGACATATCAGAGATGGAAAAATCAACGTTAGTATCCGCGCGAACATTCAAAACTCTGGGAATTCCCCCGCGTTCGAGGCGCGGGTGGGTTACAACATAATGTACGTCATGCCTAATGAGACCACGACAGTCATATACGACATTGAACGAATTGGGCATGTCGGAACCCCTCATCCAGTCATTCCTCCAAAAAACTCGGATCAAGGCGCTACGCTTTCTAGAACCATGGATGCAACCGAAGATGCTGTCATAAGGTTCGTGTACATGATTCAGTACAAAGACGTTTTCCGAGACATTCACCACACCCCGATTTTCAGCGGAACTCTGGTCGAGCATCCTGGAGACAGCGGTAAATTTGTCTTCGCTATGGATAGGGTCGCCACAAACTAAACAGATCAGCGACAAGGTGAGTTTAATCATTTAAACCACCCGTATGCTGAGGGGATACACCCCCACGCCGTATATGACAGGATGGATCTGACAGGTCTTTCGTGGCACGTCTGCGAGCGCGGGGGCAGGTGTCGAATGCCATGCGAAGGCGCCGCGGTCCGGGCCTTCGCCCCGGGACGCGCGAGGGGCCGTCAAGCGGGACCGGGCGGATGTAACCCAGCCGTGCCAGCGCCGGACCGGGGTGTGTGGAACAAACGCAAAACGCGGCCCCTTTGCAGGGACCGCGTTTCACATGACTTCGCGTGGTTTGGCTTATGCCAGTGCGAGGTTCGTCGCCGATTCGCGGCCGTCACGGCCCGCTTCGATGTCGAATGTCACTTTCTGGTCGTCTGCCAGGCCGGTCAGGCCCGCGCGCTCAACAGCGGAAATGTGCACGAACACGTCCTTGCTGCCGCCATCGGGCGCGATGAAGCCGAAGCCTTTTGTCGAGTTGAACCATTTTACGGTGCCAGTGGCCATATCCGTAGTCTCCGTTTTGGGGCTGTCCGCAGGATGCGACAGCGTGGCGTAGTCGGTCTGGATCGGGACTGAGCGCCGTGTGAGGGAGACAGTGGGTCGAAAAAGAATAACGTTAGCGAGAACCGGATATTGCAAAATGCACCGGAAATCAAGGGCCGATGGTGATTGTGAAGCTGTTCTTCACTCAGCGTCAGGCCGCGCCCCGCTAGCAGTTGGGCACGTTCACGGCGAGCCCTCCGAGCGAGGTTTCCTTGTATTTCTCGGACATGTCCGCGCCGGTCTGGCGCATCGTCTCGATACAGGCGTCGAGGGGGACAAGGTGTGTGCCGTCCCCGCGCAGCGCGAGCGACGCGGCAGAGACCGCCTTGATCGCGCCCAGCCCGTTGCGTTCGATGCAGGGCACCTGCACCAATCCCTTAACCGGGTCGCAGGTCATGCCCAGGTGATGCTCCAGCGCGATTTCCGCCGCGTTCTCGATCTGCTCAGGTGTGCCGCCCATTACCGCGCACAGGCCCGCCGCGGACATGGCCGCGGCGCTGCCGACCTCGGCCTGGCAGCCCGCTTCGGCACCCGAGATCGACGCGTTGAACTTGACCAGGCCGCCGATGGCGGCGGCGGTCAGCAGGAAATCTTCCACATGCGTCTCGGACGCGCCGGGCACGTGGTCGAGATAATAGCGCAGGGTGGCCGGCATGACCCCGGCCGCCCCGTTCGTCGGGGCGGTGACAACCTGACCGCCGGCGGCATTCTCTTCGTTCACGGCCATGGCGTAGACGCTCATCCAGTCGTTGATCGTATGCGGCGCGCGCTGGTTCTGGCCGCGTTCGGCCTGCAGGGCATCGTAAATACCCTTGGCGCGCCGTTTCACGGCCAGCCCGCCGGGCAGGGTGCCGTCGGTGGTCAGGCCACGGTCGATGCAGTCGTTCATCACCTGCCACAGACGTTTCGCGCCATCGCGCAGGTGAATTTCGCCATTGCGGGATACCTCGTTGGCGCGTTTCATCTGTGCGATCGACTTGCCCGACGCCCGGGCCATCTCCAGCATTTCGGCGGCGGATTTGAACGGGTAGGGTACCGGCGCGCCTTCGTCGGTGTTCCGTCCGGCGGCCAGCTCGGCCTCGGTCATCACGAAACCGCCGCCGATGGAATAGAAGGTTTCGCGCAGGGTCACATCGCCCTGAGCATCGGTGGCCATCAGCATCATGCCATTGGCGTGGCCCGCAAGTTTGGTGACATAGTCGAAGATCATGTCCGAACCGGGATCGAAGCGAAGCGGCGGCAGACCTTCGACCTCGATCATGCGGGTCTTGCCGATCTGCTTCAGCGCGGCTTCGGCCTTGTCCTGAACGTAGTCCTGCGGGGTGAATCCCGCCAGCCCCAGGATCGTGGCCCGGTCGGTCGCGTGGCCGACCCCGGTGAAGGCAAGGCTGCCGTGAAGCGACGCGCGCAGCCCGGCAAACCGGAACGGCGAAGCGCGCATCATGTCGAGAAACCGCCCGGCGGCGACCATCGGTCCCATCGTGTGCGAGGACGAGGGGCCGATGCCGACCTTGAACATGTCGAATACAGAGAGAAACATCAGGTGGCACTTCCTTCGGGTGGGGTGGCAAGGGACGGCGCGGTGAACGGGGTCGGGCCCAGACCCTCGGCGGCCTGTGCGGCCCGGGTGCAGGGCAAGGCTTCGACGGTGGCGCAGAGATCGCGCAGATGAGGCGTATCCGCAAGCCGGAACCACGACCTGTCGGTGTCCTGCGGGTAGAGCGCGCACCAGCGCAGGCAGGCCGCTATGTAGAAATGCAAGGCTCCGGGGCGCTGCGGGTCCAGCCAGCCGGGGCGCTGCCCGGTCAGGGTATCGAGCGTGCCCAGATGCCCGACGATGGCCGCCTGCATGGTGCCGCGCAGCGCGGCCTGGTGCAGCGGGTCGGGCCCTGCGTATTTATCGGGATAGAAGGTCATGCGCAGGGCGGGATGTAAGGTGTTGGAGACGAAGAACAACCATTTGAGGAAGGCCGCGCGTTCCGCATCCTGCGGTGCCGGGGCCAGACCGCCGTGCCGATCCGCAAGCCACAGCAGGATCGCCCCGGTTTCGAACATCGGCCCCTGCGGCGTCTCCAGCACCGGGATCAGCCCCTGCGGGTTCAGGGCGCGGTAGGCGGCGCCGCTCTGTTCCGACACGGCACGGTTCACCAGCCGCGTCCCGTAGGGCAGCTGCGCGTGTTCCAGTGCCAGCCTGACGATCAGGGACGCGTTGTCGGGGGCATAGTGAAGGACGTAGCGGGTCATGAACCAGCACCTACCGCAGAGAGGACGGCGCGCTTGGCCGAAAGCGACACTTCTGCAGTGCGCAGGGTCAGGACCTGCCTCGTGGCGGCGCCTGCCGAGCCCGGGAGCGGCAAATCGGAATGACACCCTCGTGACGCGGCGGGTCGATTTCCGGTAAAAAACCCCGCGCTTGCCCCTCGCGCCGGACCGTCAATGCCCGTATAAGCCGGGGAGGTTACGCAAAAGGATGATGTCCCATGGCCGGAGAGCTGTCTCCCATCGACAAGGCGAAGTTCGTGGCTGCCAAGCGGGCGGCGCAATACGTCGAAGACGGCATGCGGGTCGGGCTGGGCACGGGGTCCACCGCGGCCTGGCTGGTGCGCTGTCTGGGCGAGATGGTGCGCGAGGACGGTCTGAGAATTCGCGGCGTGCCCACGTCGACCCGCACCGCCGAACTGGCCCGCGACGTGGGGATCGAGGTCATCAGCCTGGACGAGGCGAAATGGCTGGACCTGACGATCGACGGCGCGGATGAATTCGACGGCGATCTGAACCTGATCAAGGGCGGCGGCGGCGCGCTGTTGCAGGAAAAGATCGTCGCGACCGCCAGCGATCAGATGGTCGTGATCGCCGACATCGGCAAGGAGGTCGAGCACCTCGGTGCCTTTCCCCTGCCGATCGAGGTGATCCCGTTCGGCTGGCAGACGACCCAGGCGCTGGTCGAGGAGACGCTGATCTCGATGGATGTGCTGGGCCGGTCTTCGACCTTGCGGATGAACGGCGACCGACCCTTCATCACGGACGAGGGGAACCACATACTTGATCTGCACCTGAACCGCATCGGCAACGCGCGGCAACTCGCGCTGGTGCTGAACCAGATGCCCGGCGTGGTGGAAAACGGCCTGTTCATCGACATCTGTGACGCGGTCGTGATCGGCTACGGGGATGGCAGGGTCGAGGTGCGCGACATAAATGAGGGAACGGTCGCGACCGAGCGGCTGGAGTTCGTCGAGACGGACAACCTGTTTTCCGATCTCAGCGACTGAGCGACATTGAAGGAACTTCCGAATGGCTGATAGCGATTTCGACTACGATCTTTTTGTGATCGGCGGCGGGTCCGGCGGGGTACGGGCCGCGCGGGTCGCGGCCGGGGAACACGGGGCAAAGGTCGCGCTGGCCGAAGAGGACCGCTACGGCGGCACCTGCGTCATTCGCGGCTGCGTGCCGAAGAAACTGATGGTCTTCGCCTCGGGGTATTCGGACGTGGTGGACGAGGCCAAGTGCTTTGGCTGGGACCTCAAGCAGGGCCCTTTCGACTGGCACAATTTCCGCGGGCGCCTGACGGAGGAGCTGGACCGCCTTGAAGGGGTCTATCGCAAGCTGCTGGCGAATTCGGGGGTGGATACCTTTGACCAGCGGGCGCGCCTCAGGGACGCGCATACGGTCGAGCTGGCGGACGGCACGACGAAGACGGCCAAGCATATCCTGGTGGCCACGGGTGGGCACCCGGTGCGCCCGGACCTGCCGAACGCGGGCTTGGGCATCGTATCGGATGACATCTTTCACCTCTCGCAGCTGCCAAAGTCGATCCTGATCATCGGCGGCGGCTATATCGCCTGCGAATTCGCATGCATCCTGAAGGGGCTGGGCGTCGAGGTGACGCAGTACTACCGCGGTGCGCAGATCCTGCGCGGCTTTGATGAAGAGGCCCGGGGGCTGGTCGCCGAAAGCATGCGCGACAGCGGGATCGACCTGCACACCGGCACCAACATCGTCGAAATGTCGCTGGCCAGCGACCGCGCGGAGGGCGGGCAGCCCACCGGATCGGACGCCGCGATGGGCGCCAGCGCCCGGCAGGCGGCGGACCTGCGCGAGGATGGCGCCGGCGCGTCCGAGGGCCAATCCGGTCCGATCTGGGTCAAATCGACCAACGGCGGCGAAAAGGTGTTCGATATGGTGCTCTTTGCCACCGGGCGCGACCCGTCGACCAAGGACATGGGGCTGGAAGACATCGGCGTGAAGCTGGGCCGCCGGGGCGAGATCGAGGTGGACGACTACAGCCAGACCGCCGTGCCGTCTATCTACGCCATCGGCGATGTGACCGACCGGGTGAACCTGACGCCGGTGGCGATCCGCGAAGGGATGGCCTTTGTCGAAACGGTCTTCGGCGGCAATCCGACGCCGGTGGATCACGAGCTGATCCCCTCGGCCATCTTCACCCAGCCCGAGATGGGCACGGTGGGCCTGAGCGAGGAGGACGCGCGCGATCAAGAGCCGGTCGAGATCTATTGCACATCGTTCAAGCCGATGCAGACCGCCTTTGCGGGCAAGCCGGACCGGGTGCTGATGAAACTGGTGGTGTCCAAGGAGACACGGGTGGTTCTGGGTTGCCATATTGTCGCACCTCATGCGGGCGAGCTGATCCAGATGGCGGGTATCGCGGTCAAGGCCAAGCTGACCAAGGAACAGTTCGACGCAACCTGTGCGGTGCATCCGACCATGTCCGAAGAGCTCGTCACCATGCGCAACCCGACCCGCACCGCTTGAATCGCAGCGGTTTGCGCCCACATTCAAAAGCGTACATAGAGACACGATAGAAGGCCGCGATGTGCGGCACAGAGGGGAAAACATACTTATGGCTGGCAATTCTGGCGGCCCCTGGGGAGGGGGCGGCAACAGCGGCGGAGGCCGCGGCAACGGACAGAACGGCGGACAGGGCGGCGATCGTGGACAGAACGGTGGCGGTCCGGGGGGCAAGCGACCGAACGACCGGCCGCAAATTCCCGAGATCGACGATCTGGTCAAGAAGGGCCAGGAACACCTGCGCGTCCTGATGGGCGGCGGCGGCCGCAACCGGGGCAATGGCAGCGGCGGTGGCGGCGGCGATGGTGGCCCGGCGCTGAGCCGCGGCACAATCGGCATCGGTGTCCTGATCGCGCTTCTGCTCTGGCTCTATTCGTCCTTTTACACGGTGCGGCCCGAAGAACAGTCGGTCGAATTGTTCCTCGGCGAATTTTCCAGCATCGGGAACCCCGGCCTGAACTTTGCGCCTTGGCCGCTGGTCACTTACGAGGTGATCAACGTCACGTCCGAACGAACAGAATCGATCGGGTCTACCCGCGCCAATGGCGAAGGCCTGATGTTGACGACCGATGCCAACATCGTGGACATCGACTTTCAGGTGGTTTGGAACATCAACGATCCAGCCAAGCTGTTGTTCAACCTCAGCGATCCGCAACTGACGGTGCAAGCCGTATCCGAGGCGGTGATGCGCGAAATCATCGCGGCCTCCAACCTGGCGCCGATTCTCAACCGCGACCGGGGTCTGATTGCCGATACGGTGCGCGAGGACGTGCAGGCTACGCTGGACGAATATGACAGTGGCATCAGCGTGGTGCGGGTCAACCTCGACACCGCCGACCCGCCGCGCGAGGTGATCGACGCCTTCCGCGAAGTGCAGGCCGCCGAGCAGGAGCGTGACCGGCTGGAGCGTCAGGCCGACGCCTATGCCAACCGGGTGCTCGCCGAAGCGCGCGGGCAGGGTGCACAAGTTGTCGAGCAGGCAGAAGGGTATCGCGCGCAGGTGGTGAACGAAGCCATCGGTGAGGCGAGCCGTTTCCTGGCCGTGGCTTCCGAATTCAACGCGGCGCCCGAAGTTACCCAGCGCCGTCTGTACCTGGAAACTGTCGAGCGGGTTCTGGGCCAGGTCGACAAGATACTGCTGGACGAAACCGCAGGGGAGGGAACCGGCAGCGGCGTCCTGCCTTACCTGCCGCTCAATGAATTGCGTCGTGGGGGGTCGAACTGATGCGTAAATCCGTATTTCTCTTGCCGGTCGTGGTGATCGCCCTTGTGGCCGGTTTGTCGTCGATCTTTATCGTTGATGAACGTGAGAAGGCGCTTGTGTTGCAATTCGGTCAGATCCGTCAGGTCGTCGAAGAGCCGGGGCTGGGGTTCAAGATCCCGTTGATCCAGGATGTGGTGTATTACGACGACCGCATCCTGTCGCTGGACACCGAGACGATCGAGGTCACGCCCTCGGATGATCGCCGTCTGGTCGTCGATGCCTTTGCGCGGTACCGCATCGCCGACGTGGTGCAGTTTCGCCAGGCCGTCGGTGTAGGAGGCATCCGCACGGCAGAAGACCGGTTGTCGTCGATCCTGAACGCGCAAATTCGCGAAGTTCTGGGTGCCGACCAGGTGACGTCCGACACGATCCTGTCGCCCGAGCGGCGCGATCTGGCGCTGCGCATCCGCGCTCAGGCCCGCACAAGCGCCGAAGGGCTGGGCCTGGAGATCGTCGATGTGAGGCTGAAACAGACCAACCTGCCGCAGCAGAACCTTGAGGCCACGTTTGCCCGGATGCGGGCCGAGCGTGAACGCGAAGCTGCCGACGAAATCGCGCGCGGTAACGAGGCGGCTCAGCGGGTACGTGCCGCGGCCGACCGCACCGTGACGGAAACGGTTTCCAACGCCGAACGCGAGGCAGAAATCACCCGAGGCGAGGCGGACGCGGAACGTAACCGGGTCTATGCCGAAGCCTTTGGGCCCAACCCTGATTTCTTTGCCTTCTACCGGTCGCTGGCGGCATTCGAACGGTCGATGCAGTCCAGCAATTCCACGTTGGTGATATCGCCGGACAGCCCCTTTGTTGAACCCATGTTCCAGGCGCTGCGCGCCAATGGCCTTGGCACGACGGTTATTGACACAGAGGCGCTGGACCGGTTGCGCGAGATGGTGCCGGAAACGGAAATATCGCCTGATCTGCCCGACATCGAGCGGGAGCGGATCGAAGAAGAACAGGCCGAAGAAGGCCAGGCCGAAGAAGAACAGGTCGAAGAAGATCAGGCCACAGATGAACAGGCCGAAGAAGAGCAGGTCGAAGACGACGCGGCAACACAATGATTGCATGGGTCTTCATGACTCTTGGACTGGTGATGATCGTGGAGGGGCTGGTGTACGCACTGGCCCCTTCGCTGTTGGAGCGTATGCTTGAACTGCTGCGCAGCCTGCCCGAAAACGCCGTGCGTCAGATCGGCGCGCTGGTGGTGGTGGCCGGTCTGATCCTGGTCTGGCTCGCATTCCGTCTGGGGGTGTAAGGCCCGCGGCGCGACTTGCGGCGACCCACCGCATTTCTGCCGGGTGCTGTTGAAAAGGCCGTGATCAGTCACATCTTTCATGTTGCGGTGCATCAATTCGCCATGCACTCTGTCGGCAAGGTGTCTGGGGCAGCTTGCCCCAATGGATAAAGCAGGAGACAACGCCATGCAGTCACGCACACAAGTGCGCGCCGTTCCCTTTCAGGAAAGCCGGATGTTCAAGGGCCTGATGCTGAGCCTGCTGGCTTTGGTTCTGATCGTGGCCCAGTCCATCGCGGCCCTGGCCAAACCCGAAAGCCTGGCCCCGCTCGCCGAAAAAATCAGCCCCTCGGTGGTCAACATCACCACCGCCACGATGGTCGAAGGCCGCACCGGCCCGCAGGGCATCGTGCCCGAGGGGTCGCCCTTCGAAGATTTCTTTCGCGAATTCCGCGACCGCGGCAACGGCGGCAACGGCCAGCGGCCGCGCCGGTCTTCGGCGCTGGGGTCCGGATTTGTCATTTCCGAGGATGGGTACGTTGTTACCAACAACCATGTGATCGACGGCGCCGATGAAATCACGGTCGAATTCTTTTCGGGCGAGGAGCTGACCGCCAAGGTCATTGGCACCGACCCCAATACAGACATCGCCCTGCTGAAGGTCGAAGCCGACGGTCCCTTGCCCTACGTCAGCTTTGGCGACAGCAACGAGGCCCGCGTGGGCGACTGGGTCATCGCGATGGGCAACCCGCTGGGCCAGGGCTTTTCCGTCAGCGCCGGCATCGTCTCTGCCCGCAACCGTGCCCTGTCCGGGACCTATGACGACTACATCCAGACCGATGCCGCCATCAACCGGGGCAACTCGGGCGGGCCGTTGTTCAACATGGACGGCCAGGTGATCGGCGTGAACACCGCGATCCTGTCGCCCAACGGCGGTTCCATCGGCATCGGCTTTTCCATGGCGGCCAACGTCGTGACCCGCGTGGTCGACCAGCTGAAGGAATACGGCGAGACGCGGCGCGGCTGGCTGGGTGTCCGCATTCAGGACGTGACCGACGACGTGGCCGACGCCATGGGGCTGGAGACGGCCTCGGGCGCGTTGATCACGGATGTACCCGACGGCCCCGCCAAGGAAGCGGGACTGCTGACCGGCGACGTGATCATGTCCTTCGACGGGGTCGAGGTGGCCGACACCCGCGCCCTGGTGCGCCAGGTGGGCAACTCGCCCGTGGGAGCCAGCGTGCGCGTGACCGTCATGCGCGAAGGCAAGAGCCAGACCGTCAAGGTCGTGCTGGGCCGTCGCGAGGACGCGGACAGCGAAGCGGCGACCGGATCCCAGGAGGAAGAGCTGGAAGAAGCACCCATGCAGCAGTCGATGCTGGGTCTGACGCTGACCCCGCTGACCGACGAACTCCGCGAGGAACTGGGCGCGGATGCGGGCATGGAAGGGCTGGCTGTGTCCGAAGTCGATGAGGCATCCGAGGCCTTTGAAAAAGGCCTGCGCACCGGCGATATCATCACCGAGGCGGGCCAGCAAAAGGTCAGCTCCATCGCGGACCTGGAAGAGCGTGTTCAGGCCGCGCAGGAGGCGGGCCGCAAATCGCTGCTGCTGCTGGTCCGGCGCGCGGGCGATCCCCGTTTCGTGGCGCTGACGCTGGGCGATTGAACCGCGCTGGCACAGATGCACGACCAAACCGAAAGGGGCACCCATCGCGGGTGCCCCTTTTTCCATGCGGCGCTGCTGTCCGGCGGTTTGCGTATCAGACCTGGTCCCGCGCGACGGCGATCAGCCCCAGGCTGCGTGCCGCATCAAGCGACAGGACGCCGCTTTGGGGTCCGCCGGCGCGCTGGTAGCGGCGCACCGCGTCGCGCGTGGCATCGTCCAGCGTGCCCGTGATCTCGCCACTGTAGAGATCTCTGGCGGCAAGGGCGCGCTGGAGCGAGGAGACGAATTCTGCCGTGAGGACCTCGGGGCAGGGTGTTTCGAACCAGTTGTCGCGGCGCTCCACGACCATCTCCTGATGGGTTTCGGTGCGATAGACCGGCAGCTTTGCCACGCTGCCATCGGGATTGACCTTGGCCGGTTCGACCTGCACCTGTTCGGTCACCGTCTCGAACACGGCAGGGCTGACGGTACGGCCCCAGCAGCTGCCGGGCGGCGCCCCCTCGGGACCGTTGCGGGTGGGTTCCACCACGCCCGGAACGGGAGGCGGGTCCGCCACCGGGGCCATCAGCTGGCAAGCCGCGAGACCGGCGCAGAAGACTACGTAGAGACTGGGGCGCAATACGCGCGCCGAACGGACAATCGCCTGTGACATGGCCCCATACCTGTGGGTCTGGTGTTTTGCCGCGACCCTAGAGGGTTTTCGCGACCTTGCCTAGCGTGCCGCGGCGGCGAAATGGGGGTGGCAGTGGCTTGGCCGTGCCGCTAGAACATGCAGCAGCACAGATGAGGGAAGGGACCAAGAATGGCCAAGATTACCTACGTGGAGCATGGTGGCAAGGAACATGTCGTCGAGGTCGCCAACGGGATGACCGTGATGGAAGGCGCGCGTGACAACAACATTCCGGGCATCGAAGCCGATTGCGGCGGGGCCTGCGCCTGTTCGACCTGCCATGTCTACGTGGACCCGGCCTGGGTAGAGAAGCTGCCGGCAAAGGACGACATGGAAGAAGACATGCTCGACTTTGCCTACGAGCCCGACGCGGAACGCTCGCGCCTGACCTGCCAGTTGAAAGTGTCGGATGCGCTGGACGGGCTGCGCGTGCAGATGCCTGAAAAGCAGATCTGAGCATTGCGGCGCCGACCGGCCTCGCGGATGTCCAGGGCGCAACGCGTCTGTCGCGCTGCCTGGCTGGTCGGTACACTTCTTGTCGGACAATCCGCGACCGCCGATATCGAAGGCGCCTATTACGATATCCCCACCCCGGTCTACGGGCACGGCGTCCTGCCCGGCGGCGAATATGCCGCACTGGGCGTCCGGCTGTCTGACGGGCGCGAGATCGGCGTGGGACTTCATGAAGCCGTGTTCGAGGATACGACACCCCGCCTCGTCGATCTGGACGGTGATGGCAGTGCAGAGGTGATCGCCGTGGTATCCTACTTCGATCGGGGGGCCGCAGTCCGCATCTATGACGAGATTGCAGCGGCAGACGACCCGAAGGGTACGACCGTTGCGCTGGTGGCCGAAACGCCACCGATCGGGCGTCGGCACCGCTGGCTGGCGGTTGTCGGGGCGGCGGATTTGGATGGCGATGGCGCGGTCGAAATCGCCTATATCGACCGGCCACATCTGGCCAGGACCCTGCGCGTCTGGCGGTATCGCGAAGGCAGGCTGGAACAGGTTGCTGAGCTGGACGGGCTGACCAACCACCGCATCGGGGAACGCGACATCGCGGGCGGCATCCGCCACTGTGGCGGCGCGCCTGAGATGATCGTGGCAGATGCAAACTGGGAACGGCTGATTGCGGTGACGCTGACGGGCGGCGCGCTGAACCGGCGCGACATCGGCCCGCATCTTGGTCGCCAGAGCTTTGCGAACGCATTGGCATGCTGATCCGCGCCCTCCTTTTCTGCGTGACGGTCTCGGGCGCTGCCCATGCGCAAGAGCAACTGACGCCGGACGCTTTCCTGGACAGGGCCGAGGGCCGCACCCTGACATTCAAAAGTGCTGGCACGGGCAGGGTCGTCGGGATCGAGGAATTTCTGTCGCGGCACCAGACAAAATGGGCCCGCGAAGACGGCAGCTGCACCTATGGTCAGGTTACAGTGGACGGGGAAACGATCTGTTTCCAGTACGAAGACAATTGGGGCGAGTTACACTGCTGGGTCCCCTATGACAACGCGGGCACGCTCATGGTCCGTTCGCCAGACGGCGCGATACAGCACGTAACCCGGATCACCGATCTGCCGGTTCTTTGTCAGGACAAGCCCATGTCCTGACCCCGCAAGGGTCTGAACCGCCTCTGCGCTACAGCGCGCGCCAGCCGATGTCCCGGCGGCAGAACCCCTCGGGCCAGTTGATCTGATCAACCATCGCGTAGGCCCGCGCCTGTGCCTCGGCCAGCGACGCACCGCGGGCGGTGACGTTCAGCACGCGGCCGCCCGCGGCCAGGAACTGCCCGTCCTTGCGGGTGGTCCCGGCGTGAAAGACCATGTTGCCGCTGTCCTCGGGCAGGGTGTCGATGCCGCGGATCACGGTGCCTTTTTCATAGCTGCCGGGATAGCCCTGCGCGGCCATCACCACGGTAATCGCGTGATCCTCGGCCCAGTTGACCCGGGCCTCCGACAGGCGGCCGTCGGCGGCGGCGTGCATCAGGTCGAAGGCCTGCGCGCCCAGCCGCATCATCAGCACCTGGCACTCCGGATCGCCAAAGCGCACATTGTATTCCACCAGACGCGGCGCGCCGTCCTTGATCATCAACCCGGCATAAAGCACCCCCTGATAGGGCGTGCCACGGCGGACCATCTCCGCCATGCAGGGGCGGATGATCTCGTCCAGGGCACGCTGCGCGATCTCGTCCGTCAGCACGGGCGCGGGCGAATAGGCCCCCATGCCGCCGGTATTCGGCCCGGTATCGCCTTCGCCCACACGCTTGTGGTCCTGGGCGGTGCCGATGGGCAGCACGGTTTCACCGTCGCAGAGCACGAAGAAGGAGGCTTCCTCGCCCTCCATGAACTCCTCGATCACGACTTCGGTGCCCGCGTCGCCAAAGGTGCCGTCGAACATCGTGTCGATGGCCTCCATGGCCTCCTGATCGGTCATTGCGATGATGACGCCTTTGCCCGCTGCCAGCCCGTCGGCCTTGACCACGATGGGTGCGCCGTGTTCGCGCACATGCGCGCGGGCTGACTCGGCGTCGGTGAAATGGCCGTAGTCCGCCGTGGGGGCGCCGGCGGCATCGCAGATTTCCTTGGTAAACGCCTTGGACGCTTCGAGCCGGGCTGCCGCTGCCGAAGGACCAAAAACGGGATAGCCCGCCTGCCGCAGATCGTCCCCGACACCTGCGGCCAGCGGGGCCTCCGGGCCGATGATGACGAAATCAATGTTGTTCGCCTCGCAAAACACCGTGACCGCGCCGCCGTCCATGATGTCCAGATCGGCGCAATCCGCGATCTTGGCGATGCCCGCGTTGCCCGGTGCCACGATCAGTTTGTCGCACTTGGGGTTCTGCAGGGTAGCCCAGGCGAGGCTGTGTTCGCGTCCGCCGCTGCCCAGAATGAGGATGTTCATGGGGCTGCTCTCCCTTGGCCTTTGTCTGTCGGCGTTCTATTCTGCACCTGCCCAAGACACAAGGACAGGACATGGACCTGATCGACGATCCCAGCGCGGGGCTCAACAGCCCGGAATTCTCCGTTACCGAAATTTCGGGGGCGATCAAGCGGGTGATCGAAGGCGAATTCGGCCATGTGCGCATCCGTGGCGAAGTGGGCCGCGTCAGCAGGCCCAGGTCGGGGCATGTCTACCTGGACCTCAAGGACGACAAATCGGTGATCTCGGGCGTGATCTGGAAAGGCGTCACCGCGCGGCTTGAAACCCAGCCGGAAGAGGGGATGGAAGTGGTCGCGACGGGGCGTGTCACCACCTTCGGCGGCCAGTCGAAGTACCAGATCGTGATCGAGGACATTAAACCGGCAGGCATGGGCGCGCTGATGGCACTGCTGGAAAAGCGCAAGAAGGCGCTGGCGGCGGAGGGTCTGTTCGACCAGTCGCGCAAGCGGCCCTTGCCCTACCTGCCGGATGTGATCGGCGTGGTGACGTCGCCCTCGGGGGCGGTGATCCGCGACATCCTGCACCGGCTGCGCGACCGTTTCCCGCGCAAGGTGCTGATCTGGCCCGTGGCGGTGCAGGGCGCGAAATGCGCACCCGAAGTGGCCCGCGCCATCGAAGGCTTCAACGCGCTGACCCCCGGCGGTGCCCTGCCGCGCCCGGACCTGCTGATCGTCGCACGCGGCGGCGGCTCGGTCGAAGATCTGTGGGGGTTCAACGAAGAAATCGTCGCCCGGGCGGCGGCGGCTTCGCAGATCCCGCTGATTTCGGCGGTGGGGCACGAGACGGACACGACACTGATCGACTACGTGTCGGACCGCCGGGCGCCCACGCCCACGGCGGCGGCTGAACTGGCCGTACCGGTCCGGCATGAATTGTCGGCCTGGCTGGACAGCCAGGAGGCCCGGATGCGGGTGCTGCTGAGCCAGGGGCTGAGCCGTCGTGACCAGCGGTTGCGTGACATGGCGCGGGCGTTGCCGCGCGCCGATACGTTGCTCGACGGGCCACGCCAGCGGCTCGACCGCGCGGCTGAGAAACTGGAACCGGCGTTGATCGCCGGGGTGCAGCGCCGGCGGGTCAGGCTGGCGGATGTGTCAGGCTCCCTGCGGCCTTCGACCCTGCGCCAGCGTGTGGGGCAGGATCGTCGCAGGCTGAACGAGATCGCCGCGCGGCTGGCTCCTGCGCTGGACCGGCTCATCGCGGCGCGGAGGGACCGCTTTGAAACCCGTGCGCGCGGTTTCCGCCCCGCCGCGCTGGAGCGGGACCGGGCCCGCAAGGCCGACGCCTTTGCCGCGCTGGTCGGTCGGTTGTCGGAAGCCGGACAGCGCCAGACACGCGGCTGGCGGCAGCGGATCGACGCGCTGGACCGGTTGCGCGAAACCCTGAGCTACAAGGCGACGCTGGCCCGCGGCTATGCCGTCGTGCGCGGCGACGGCGAGGTGATCACCGGGACCGCGGCGGCGAAAAAGGCGGCGATGCTGGAAATCGAGTTTGCAGATGGCCGGGTGACGGTCGGTGGCGCCGGTGGCGGGGGGAGGGCCGCGCCGCGCAAGGCGGGCAAGCCGCCCGAGCAGGGCTCGCTGTTCTGACCTGCAGGCTCAGACGCCGACCTTGGGACCAAGGCATTGAAAGCTCTCGCCACCGGGGTCGCGTTCGACGATCCGGGTGGGAAAGCCGCCGTTGCGCAGCACCGCGACCAGCCCGGTTGCGGTCCGCTCTACCGCCCAGCACTGCGGGTCCGGATTGTTCTCGTAGGTAAAGCAGATCAGCCCGTCGCGGGCGAACCATTCGCCCTCGATGCAGGTGCCGTCCCGTTCGGACCAGCGGACCTGCCGGTCTTCAAGATAGCTTTCCGCCGCGCTCACGCCGCGCCCGTCGCCCCGGTCGAAGTAGACCGTCCTGCCGCCCACGTAGTCCTGAAACGCTTGCGCCGTATCCAGCGGCTCTGCCGTCGCGGCGCCCGCGCCAAGCAGCAATGCCACGAGCAGCGGTTTCACACGCCGACCTTCGGGCCAAGGCAGATCATCTCCTCGTCCGCGTCCCGTGCCTCGTAAAGCTCGGTGGTGCGGGGGTCGTTCTCGAACCGGGCGATCAGCCCGCCGTTGCCGCGCGAAAAGCTCCAGCACTGGGGGTCGGGGTTGTCTTCGTAGACAAAGCAGATCAGCTCGCCATCCTGATACCACTCACCCTCGCGGCATTCACCGTCAAGAAAGGACCATTCGACGCGGCGGTTTTCGTGATAGATTTCAGCGCCATAGGCGCTGCCGTCGCGCCCGTAGAATAAGGTCTTTCCACGGGTGTAGGCATCGAATTCCTCGGCTGTCATCAGGTCCTGCGCGGCGGCGGGCAGGGCAGACAGGGCGGCAAAGAACAGGGCGGCATATCTCATCGGGTCAGAGTGCCAGAAAGCCGCCCGCGGTGCCAGTGGGCATCGGTTCTCATGCGACATCCTGCCACCGCGCCGCCCGCCGGTCCATCACCCGGCGCCAGACCGGCGGCACCAGTGCCACCACCGCCATCACCGGCAGGCTGTGGGGCAGGACGGGCATGGTTTCGGGCGTGACCTCAAGCGCCGGAAAGGCGCGATCGGGGCGCATGTGATGATCGGAATGGCGCGGCGCGTTCAGCATCATCGCGCTGGAATACCATTTTGGCGCGTTCCAGCTGTGCTGCGGGCCAACGGGTTCAGGTTTGCCCGACGCCAGCAGGCGGCGGCGCAGACCGTAGTGTTGCACGTAATCCGACAGCAGCAATTGCCACTGGGCATAAAGCGCGATGCCGATATGGACGGCAAGCCCGTTGATCCCGGCCAGCAGATAGGCACAGAGCAGCGTCGCCGCCGCACCGGCCAGATAGCCGAGGTAGGGGTGGCTCCATCTCGGAGGCGGTGTCGCCGCACGGGCGCGATGCCGATTATCTGCCCGCCACCCGGCCATGAATTCACCACGCAAGACATGACCGCAATAGCGCCAGAACCCCATGCCCAGCGGGGCTGAGTTGGGGTCCGCATCGGTGGCGGCATGCACATGATGCACCCTGAGGTGCGCCGAGACGTGATGCCCATGCAGAAGCGACACGTATATCGCCGTGCCGATCCGCCGGGGCAGGCGGCTGCGCGCATGGATCAGCTCGTGCGCGTTGGAGTTCGAGATCTGGCCAAAGAACAGTCCCATCCCGGCAAAGATCAGGAACTTGTCGGCCAGGTCCAGATGCGCACCGGCACCCAGTGCCCGGACCCCGAGTGCCAACAGCGGGAAATGGACCGCCGCGAGCGCAAGGCTCAGCGCGCGGCCCGTCGTTTCGCTGATCCCGGCGGTGCGGGGCAGCTTGTCCATGAAAAAGACGAAGACGGTGATCGACAGCACGGCCAGCACCGGCCAGACCCCGCCTAGGGTGCAGGCGAGGGCCAGTAGGCCCGCAGGCAGCAGGCTGGCAAAGGCGTACCACAGCATCGTTTGGCGGCTCCGGTCGGGGTCCGGGGTTTCTTATAGGCGAAATGCGGCTGCGCAAAGACGCCGATTGGAGAATTCGACGCGCAAACCGTGGCGAAATCGTCGTTTTTTGATCGTTGCGGACCCGGCGCGTTTGATAGGGTCGGCGCAGCCCCGCGGGGCACGGCAGAAGGGAATACGACATGGCGCTGGACGATCACGGGCAGACCAGGGACGAGGGGCCGCAGAAGGGCGTCTGGAAATCCGGCAAAGGCAAAGGCCGACGCCACACCAAAGGGCGGCAGTTGCAGGACGGCCCATGGGACGAGGTGCGGGCGCTGCTGGGGGACCGGCCGCGCAACCGCGACCTGCTGATCGAATTCCTGCACCTGATCCAGGATGAATACGGCCATCTCTCCGCCGCGCATCTGCGCGCGCTGGCCGAGGAAATGCGCCTGTCGATGGCCGAAGTCTATGAAGTCGCGACCTTCTATGCCCATTTCGACGTGGTGAAAGAAGGCGAGACACCGCCGCCCGCGCTGACCATCCGTGTCTGCGACAGCCTGTCGTGCGAACTGGCCGGGGCACAGGCGCTCAAGGCCGCGCTGGAAGATGGGCTTGATCCCGCGCAGGTGCGGGTGCTGCGGGCGCCCTGTATGGGCCGCTGCGACACAGCCCCGGTGCTGGAGATCGGCCATAACCACATCGACCATGCCACGCCGGAAAAAGTGCAGGCGGCCATCGCGGCGGATGACACCCATGTCCATGTGCCCGCCTATGAAGATTATGCCGCCTATGCCGCCGAGGGGGGCTATGAAACCCTCAAAGACCTGCGCGCCAAGGGCGACTGGGAGGCGGTCCAGCAAAAGGTGCTGGACAGCGGGCTGCGCGGCCTTGGCGGCGCCGGATTCCCCTCGGGCAAGAAATGGGGTTTCGTGCGCGGCAACGCGGGGCCGCGCTTTCTGGCTGTCAACGGGGACGAGGGCGAGCCGGGCACCTTCAAGGACCGCTGGTATCTCGAACGCACGCCGCATCTGTTTCTTGAGGGCATGCTGATTGCCGCCTGGGCGGTGGAGGCCGACAAGGTCTTTCTCTACATGCGCGACGAATATCCGGCGGTGCTGGAGATTCTCGCCCGCGAGATCGCGGCGCTGGAGACCGCCGGTCTGGTGGCGCCGGGATACATCGACCTGCGGCGCGGGGCCGGGGCCTATATCTGCGGCGAGGAATCCGCGATGATCGAAAGCATCGAAGGCAAACGCGGCATCCCGCGCCACCGTCCGCCCTATGTGGCGCAGGTGGGCATCTTTGACCGGCCAACATTGGTCCACAACGTCGAGACGCTGCATTGGGTCGCGCGGGTGTGCCGCGAGGGGCCGGAGGTCTTGTCGGGCACCGAATTGAACGGCCGCAAGGGGCTGCGCAGCTATTCGGTGTCAGGCCGTGTGGCCAAGCCGGGGATGTATCTGCTGCCCGCAGGCTCGACCATAAAAGACGTTATTGAAGCGTCGGGCGGCATGGCCGAGGGGCATGTGTTCAAGGCCTATCAGCCGGGCGGGCCGTCGTCCGGCCTGTTGCCCGCGTCGATGGACGATATCCCGCTGGATTTCGACACGCTGCAACCGCATGGATCGTTCATCGGGTCAGCCGCCGTGGTGGTCCTGTCCGAAGCCGACAGCGCCCGGGCGGCGGCGTTGAACATGCTGCGGTTCTTCGAGGACGAAAGCTGTGGCCAGTGCACGCCCTGCCGGGTCGGCTGCGAAAAGGCGGTCAAGCTGATGCAGGCGGACCGCTGGGACACCGGCCTGCTGGAAGAGCTGAGCACCGCAATGGTCGATGCCTCGATCTGCGGGCTGGGGCAGGCGGCGCCGAACCCGATCCGGATGGTGATCAAGCACTTCCCCGACGAGGTCTGAGGCGGGAAACCGATCTTTTCGAAAGGCGATTGTATATTTGACAAACCCAAGGTGAAAGCCTACTTCTAACACAACAAGTTAGAGGTTTTCGCCATATCCGTTCTGTCCGCCAAATACATCCACGACGAAGCAGCAGCTTTCGCCCATGTCGAAGCGATGCTTTGGGCTGATGGTCCGGTCTGCCCCCACTGTGGTGTCGTGGACAGCGCCTATCCCCTGACGGGCGTTCGCACCAAGCCGAGCGCCAAGAACCCCGAAGGCAAAGAGCGTCACGGTCTTTGGAAGTGCCGGGAGTGCCGCAAGCAGTTCACTGTCCGCAAGGGCACGATCTTCGAGGAAAGCCACCTGCCGCTGCACCTGTGGCTCCAGGCAATCCACCTGATGGTATCAAGCAAGAAGGGCATCAGCAGCCACCAGCTTCACCGCGTTCTGGGCGTCACCTACAAGTCCGCTTGGTTCCTGGCCCATCGCATCCGCGAGTGTATGCGTTCCGGCGCAATGGCCCCCTTCGGCAGTAATGGCGGCGCTGTCGAGGTTGACGAGACCTTTTACGGCCAAGACCCGGACCACCCAAAGAAGAAGGGTGCGCGCGGTTGGGCGCACAAGATGAAAATGGTCACGCTGGTGGACCGCGACACAAAGCAAGCCAAGTCCATTGTTGTGGACGACATCAAGGTGAAAACCATCACCGAAATCTTGAATGAAAACATGTCCCGCGAGGCGGTTCTGCATAGGGATGAAGCCCGCCACTACATCACCATTGGTCGCCAATTTGCAGCGCACGGCGTCGTTGAGCATGGCAAGGATGAGTATGTGAGCCGCGCAAACCCAGAGGTTCATACCAACACGGTTGAAGGCTTCTACAGCATCTTCAAGCGCGGCATGAAGGGCGTGTATCAGCACTGCGGCAAGCAGCACCTGCACCGCTACGCTGCAGAGTTTGATTTTCGTTACAATAACCGCGTTGCGAACGGTGTGGAAGACTTGGAGCGTGGCGAGATCGCGCTGCGTGCTACAGTTGGCAAGCGGCTGACTTACAGCTGCGGCGATTGCAGATGAGTAACGCCGCAAGAATGTCGATCTCTGCTGTCAGATAGAAATTGGTAACGAAGACTATATATGGTAGATAGCTTGTAATCAAAGAGGACATGCAGGTTGTGACAAAGCATCGGCCACTACATGAGACGTTCGACGTACCTCGCGGGATACAACGCTTCCGCGAGCTGATCGTCTATATCTCATCGAAGTGCGCCGACGATGCCTACTTCGGTGCGATCAAGCTCAACAAAATACTTTATTATTCAGATTTTCGTGCGTTCCGACGCTTCGGCATGCCTCTTACGGGTGTTCGGTACCAGAAGCTGAGACTTGGGCCTGCGCCCAAATCGTTGTTACACGTGCGGCGCGCCTTGGTCGATGAGGGCGCACTTCGTGTGGACAAGGTTGATGTTCCAGGCGGATATACGCAGGACAGAACAGTTGCCTTGCGGGATCCGGTCTTGAGCCACTTCTCGGATGATGAGATATCCTTGGTTGACGAAGTTATACGTGAGCTATGGCCCCAAACTGGTTCACAGGTCAGTGACGTATCCCATGATGTTCGTTGGAGAGTAATGAACCTAGGCGATGCAATGCCGTATGAACTGGCATTTCTTTCTGACGAGAAGCCGACCGAAAAAGACCGAAAAAGAACGGACGAACTGGCTGCTGAATTTGGCTGGTAATGGATGGCAGATAAGTGAAGCTGACAGCTTCGCCCGTGGCGTAGGAAATTGCGGCGGGCATCAGGTAATTGAAGAAGATATTGCCGCAGTAAAGCTGGGGATCAGCCGAAACCCTGAAGGTTTCCAGCCGACCCACAGAGCAGGCATTTATCTAGCAAAGACCGAACTGCACTGGCGGGGGCCTGAAATTGTTCCGGCTTACTCAATATGGTTTAGAGTAATTAGCGAAACGCGAGAAGTCGAACTCCTATGGGTTGAGTGGTCGGATCCAGATGCAACAGACTGGACTGGAGAAGATGATGAGCCATTCTGAAAAGTCCCAACTAGAACGCTTCAAGGAAGCCGCCCGCCAGCTAGAGACGGACGACGACGAGGAACGGTTCAACGAGCGTCTGCGCAAGCTGGTGAAGCAGAAGCCGGACGATAAAGACAAGGATGGCGGAACTAGCTAAGACCCCGTATGTAGAGCGTGCGACGGTACGGAAGGGGATGAGCCTTTCGGCAATTTGCTAGCCCTCTCCATACTACGGCAAGCAGCCCGTCGCACCTTGTTAGTCGGGTTTGTCAAATATACAATCGCCTTTCGAAAAGATCGGGGCGGAATTTTCGAAAATTCCGGCCCGGTTTACCGGTCAGCGGTGAAAATCCGCCGCTGGCTGTATGATCCCGGTTTTCTTCGCGGCAGGGCGCTGCCAAAAGGGGGCGAAGCCGCCAAAGGAGAATGCGATGCGAGGATGGATCGGAGCCGTGCTGATGAGCAGCGCCATTATCAGTGGCTGCGCGCAACCCTCGGCGGGCATATCGCCGGGCCGCTATGAAGTGTTCGGCGTTGAAGAGGGCGACATGCTCAAGCTGCGCGCGGGGCCGGGCACTGGCTTTGTCGAGCTTCTGGGCATGCCAAACGGGACCGAAGTGGACGTGGGCCGGTGTGAATCCACCGGCGCGACCCGGTGGTGCGCTGTGACGCTGGCGGACTCCCGTGGCGTCGGGGGCTATGCGTCCTACGCCTACCTGCGGCGCAAGTAGAACGGCGCACGGACCTTTTCGCAAAGTGTCGCCCGGGTTCAGTTCTGCACCACGAGGCAGATGCAGCTTTGACGGCGCATGGCGTCGCAGAGCTTCTGCGCATCCTGGCGACTGTTCCGCCCGAACTGGGCAAAGTAGTAGCCCTTTTTCCCCGAAACCCGGTTTTTCTTGTAGATGAGGTCGGTCTTTTCGCCCTTCACCGCGCCACGACAACTGGCCATGCGTTCGGTCACGCGGGCGCGGGCCAGTTTTTCGGTGGTGGCAAAGGCGACCTGCACGCCCCAGGGTTTCACGCGTGGTTTCGGACGGGCGAGAGCGGTGATCCGGCGGTTCCGCGCCATCTGGTAACAGGCTGGCAGGAAGGCCGAGGTTTTCGACAGGCGCATGTCATGCGCGTCTGGCGGATCGTCGCGCCAGGTCTCGGCGGTCAGCCCGGTGACGATGGGCACGTATTGCACCGTCTCAGAGGCGAGCCCGCCGCCCTGCAGGAAACCCTCGGCCCGCCTTTCGCCGCCGTTGTAGCCGATCGCTGCCAGCCCTTCGTTGCCGTAGCGTGCGACCATCTCGGCCAGGTAGTGTGCCGAATGTTCCAGCGCCTCGGCGGGGTTGTAGGGGTCTTTCAGCCCCCGCAGGGCGGCGGTCGATGGGATGAACTGCGCGATGCCGCGCGCGTCTGCGTGGGACAATGCGTTGGGATCGAACCGGCTTTCCTGCCAGATCAGCCGTGCAAAGAAGTCGCGGTTCAACCCGCTGCGGTCGGCGAAAGTGCGGATGGCATTGCAGGTGTCGTAGACGAAATGGTCCGCGCGGATGCATTCCACATGCCCCCATTTGCCCGAAGAGCACATGCGTCCGGGCCCGTCGGCAAGGGCGGGCGGCGCAAGTAGGGCAAGGATCAGGATCAGCCAGGGTTTCATATCTTCTTGGTGAAACGCGCGCGCGGCCATGTCAATTCCGCCGCTGACCCTTCCATCCCGCCCGATGAGCCTATATTTCAAGGGAAACCGGAATGGAGATAGATCTTGGCCTTTTTCAAGAAGTTGAAAGACCGCCTGTTCAAGTCCTCGTCGAAGATCGACGAAGGACTTGAGGCGATCGTCAGCGACGGCGGCGAGGAAGAAGCCGCATCCGTCGATGAGGTGATGGAGCAGGCCCCGGCCGCCGCCACCGCCGAGCTGTCGGAGGCGGTGGACAGCGAACCGGCCCCGCTGCCCGCCGATGAGGCTGAGGTGAGGGCGGCCTCTCCGGATCCGAAACCCACCCCCGAGCCGACGCCGGTCCCCGATCCCGAGCCGGAAACCGTCCCCGACCCCGAGCCGGAAACCGTGCCCGACCCGCAGCCGCAGGAGGAACCGGAGCCTGCGCCGCAGGAAGACCCCGAGCCTGCGCCGCAGCCCGAACCGACCCCGGCGCCGCAGCCTGAACCGACGCCGCCGCCGCAGCCCAATCCGACCCCGCCGCCCGAGGCCCCGCAGCCACAGGACCCGACACCGCAAGAGCTGCCCACGCCGACCAGCCCGCCGCAGGAAGTGCCGCAGCACGATCCGCCGCCCCAGGTGACGCCGCCCGCCGATCCGGTGCCGCCAGCCTCCGCACCCGCGCCGCTGCGCACCACGATGACCGCAGTTGCACCCGAACTGGCCGATGCGGTGGGGGAACCGGTGCGCAAAGGCGGGCTTCTGGGCCGTCTGATGGGACGCGGGGCGGCGCAGACGAACGTGGTGCGCCGTGTGCTGGACGACGAAATGCTCGAACAACTGGAGGAACTGCTGATCGCTGCGGACATGGGGGTGGATACCGCCCTGCGCGTCACCGCGAACATGGCCGAGGGGCGGTTTGGCCGCAAATTGTCGGTCGTGGAGATCAAGCAGCTGATGGCCGATGAGGTCAGCCGCATCATGGACCCGGTGGCACGGCCCTTGCCCATCTATCCCAAGACGCCCCAGGTGGTGCTGGTGGTGGGTGTGAACGGGTCGGGCAAGACCACCACCATCGGCAAGCTGGCCAGCCAGTTCCGCGCGGCGGGCAAGAAGGTCGTGATCGCCGCCGGCGACACATTTCGCGCCGCCGCCGTGGAGCAATTGCAGGTCTGGGGCGACCGCGCGGGGGTGCCGGTGCTGACGGCCGCGCAAGGCTCCGACCCGGCCAGCCTCGCCTATGACGCGATGAGCAAGGCGCAAGCCGAAGGGGCGGACCTGCTGCTGATCGACACCGCGGGGCGGCTTCAGAATCGCGGCGACCTGATGGAGGAATTGGCAAAGATCGTGCGCGTCATCCGCAAGAAGGACGAAACCGCGCCCCACAACACCCTGCTGGTGCTGGACGCCACCACCGGCCAGAACGCGCTGAACCAGGTCAAGGTTTTCCAGGACATTTCCGATGTGTCCGGGCTGGTAATGACAAAACTGGACGGCACGGCGAAAGGCGGGGTTCTGGTTGCGCTGGCCGACAAGTTCGGTCTGCCGATCCATGCCATCGGGGTGGGTGAACAGATCGACGACCTGTCGCCTTTCGACCCGCAGGAATTCGCGGATGCGCTGGTGGGCTTTGACAGATGAAGGTCAGTCCGCGCCGTCCTCGTCCAGCGGGGCACGGTCTTCGACCCAGGTCACCAACGTGAGCACGAGAAGCGCCAGTACCGTCGCCAGTGCGGCGAGCGGGATGCGTCCTGCACCGCAACACAGCCCGATCGCGCCCGCCAGCCACATGCTGGCCCCGGTCGTAAGGTTCTTGACGTTCCCGCCGGAGGTAAAGATGGCCCCCGCGGCAAGAAAGGCGACACCGGCTGTCACCGCCTCGATCAGGCGCAACGGATCGACCCTGCGGGTGTCGTCTTCGCCGAAGTCCAGCGCGCTGATTTCGAAGGCGACGAGGATGAAGATGCAGGCGGCAAGCGAGATCAGCATATGCGTCCGCAGCCCGGCAGGCTTGGTGCGCAGCTCTCGCTCCACCCCGAGGGCTGCGCCAAACACAAGCGCCGTTCCCATGCGCAGCGCGGCAACAGACATCGGAATTTCAGAGAAAGTGTTGGTCAGATCTGCCAGCATGGTCTCGAACATCGGGGCGCCTTCTGCTTGAACGTTCATGACCTCAACAGCCCTTGGCGGGCGTCGGTTCCGTGGGGCGAAACATGACCGAATGGTTGCTTGCCATCGAAGGCACGGCTGCGGGCCACCAACTGGCCCTTGTGCTCGCACTGTCGGCCGCGCTGTTGCACGCGGTCTTCGGCGCGCTTCAAAAGGGGCGCTATGATCCCTGGTTGACGCGCGGCGCGATTGATTTCTGCTATTGCGCCATGGCCGCGCCCTTTGCGCTCTTCGTCGTGCCCTGGCCGGAGCCGCACATGTGGGTCATCTTTGCCGGCGCCTGGGCGATCCACGTCGGCTACAAGCTGTTGCAGGCCTGGGCCTATACCAAGGGGGCCTATACCGTGGTCTATCCGGTCGTCCGGGGCACCGGGCCGCTGTTCGCGGTGATCGGGGCCTACCTTATTTTTTCTGAACGCTTTACCGGGGTGCAATGGCTCGGGGTGGCGGTACTGTTGTCGGGCATCTTCGGCCTTGCTGTCTACAACCTGCGCAAACTTGAGGCGCAGCGTGACACGCTGAACGCGGCACTGGGGCTGGCGGTGCTGACGGGCCTTTTCGTCGCGCTTTACACCACCTTCGATGCCTACGGCATCCGGGCGACCGAGAATCCCTTCACCTTTCTGGCATGGTTTTTCATGATCGACGGAGTCTTGATGCCGATCATCGCGGTCCTGCGCTGGCGCAGAATGGCCGACCCGCCCGATCCGGGGCCGCTGATGATGCGCGGGTTGTTCGGCGGGCTGGTGGCCTTTGCCAGCTTTGGCTCGATCATGATGGCGACCCGGCTGGACAAGGTGGGCGAGGCCGCCGTCCTGCGCGAGACATCGACGGTATTTGCCGCGCTGATCGGCGTCGTCTTCCTCAAGGAGACGGTGGGACCGCGCCGGGTGGCACTGATGGCATTGATTGCGGCGGGTGCTGTGATAGTGGAACTGGGCGGATGAAGGAGCACGACGACATGGCGACGCACAGGGAAGTGAACCCGTTTCTGAAATCGGCCCTCGAATACGGCCCGATTCTGTTGTTTTTCATCGCCTACCTGCGGCTGAAGGACCGCAGCTTTACCATCGCGGGTACGGAATACGACGGCTTCATCGTCGTGACCGCGGCCTTTATTCCGCTGCTGGTCGCGGCGACCGGGGCGATGTGGGCACTGACGGGCAAGCTGAACCGGATGCAGGTGGCCACCGTCATTCTGGTGGTGGTGTTCGGGGGGCTGTCGGTCTGGCTGAACGATGACCGTTTCTTCAAGATGAAGCCGACGATGATCTACCTGCTGTTTGGCGGCATCCTGGCCGTGGGGCTGCTGCGCGGGCAATCCTACCTGAAATACGTGATGGAAGAGATGATGCCCCTGCAGGACGGAGGCTGGATGCTGCTGACCCGGCGGCTGATGCTGTTTTTCTTTGGCCTTGCTGTCGCGAACGAACTGATCTGGCGCAGTTTCGCGACCGAGACCTGGGTGTATTTCAAGACCTTCGGCCTGCCCGTGGCGATGTTCGGGTTCTTCATGCTGCAGGGCAAGCTGTTTCAGCAGTACGGGGTGGACAAGGACGAGGGCTGAGGCCCGAGCCTGTTTGAAAGGTCGGCCCGTTTTCCTTGACCCAAGCGATACCCGTGGCTACTTGCGCTTGTCGGCGTGCAGGGCCCGGCCCGCCTGCACACCGGGGCGCGCCGCCATCGCGTCAAGCCAGCGCGCCATATGCGGTTTGTCCTCCAGGGTTTGCTGCTGACCTTCCCACAACGACGCCCATCCCCATATCGCGAAATCCGCGATCGAGACGAAGTCGCCGGCGACATAGTCGTGCTGCGCAAGCTGCCGGTCCAGCACACCGTAGAGCCGCGCGGTTTCTTCCCGGTAGCGGTCCTTGGCATAGGGGATGTCCTGCGGCGGATCCTTTTTCGGCGCGAATTTCAGGAAATGATGCGCCTGTCCGGCCATCGGACCCAGCCCGCCCATCTGCCACATCAGCCACTGATCCACGGCGATCCGCTGGCGTTCGGTGTCGCCGCAGAACAGGCCGGTCTTGCGGGCGAGGTATTGCAGGATCGCACCGGATTCAAAGATCGGGATCGGCGCGCCGTCCGGGCCGTCCGGATCGACGATGGCGGGCATCCGGTTGTTCGGCGCGATCTTCAGGAAATCGGGGTCGAACTGTTCGCCAGCGCCGATGTTCACCAGATGCGTCGTGTAGGGCAGCTTCATCTCTTCCAGTGCGATGGAGATTTTCCAGCCGTTGGGGGTGGGCCAGTAATAAAGGTCGATGGGGGCGGTCATGCTGTGTCTCCTGGCTGCGCCGGGTCATCATGCCGGTTTTGGGGCGAATGCCAAGGTGTCGCTCTTGACCTGCGCGGACCGGCGCAGTAGCACAACGGCGTGGTGATTTGTTACCGGATTGCGGGCCACGGGGGGCATCAGCCTTTCAAAACCGCTAAAAGGTCGAGGAAAGACTCCTTTCGCTTGACCGCGTCTGGAGTTTTTTTATTGCCCGCAAGCCGGGCCGGAAGGATACGAACATGAGCAAAGATTGGCACCCCAGCACCCGCGCGATCCACGCGGGTACCCGCCGCAGCCAATATGGCGAAGTGAGCGAGGCGCTGTTCCTGACCCAGGGCTTCGTCTACGACAGTGCCGAACAGGCCGAAGCCCGGTTCGAGGCGTTGGGCGAGGACGAGTTCATCTATGCGCGCTACGGCAACCCCACCGTGCGCATGTTCGAGGACCGGATCGCCGACCTGCTGGGCTATGAGGATTGTTTCGCCTGCGCCTCGGGCATGGCGGCGGTCAGCGGGGCGTTGACCGCGCTGCTCAAGGCGGGGGACCATGTCGTGGCGGCGCGTGCGCTGTTCGGGTCCTGCATCTATGTGCTGGAGGACGTGCTGGGCCGCTTCGGGGTCGAGGTCACGCTGGTCGATGGCACCGACAATGCCGCCTGGGACGCCGCGATCCGGCCCGATACGCGGCTGGTGTTCTTTGAAAGCATCTCGAACCCCACGCTCGAAGTGGTCGACATCCGCCATGTGGTCAAGGCGGCCCATGCGGTCGGCGCGCTGGTGCTGGCGGATGACGCCATGGCCACACCGGTCTTTTCCTATGCCCGGGCCTGTGGCGCGGACATCGCCATCGTCTCGACGACCAAGCATGTGGACGGGCAGGGGCGGATGCTGGGCGGGGCGATCTGCGGCCCGCGCGATCTGATCCGCGGCCCGATCGAGGCCTACATGAAGCATACCGGGGGCGCGATGAACCCCTTTGCCGCCTGGACCCACCTCAAGGCGCTTGAGACCATGGGCCTGAGGGTGCGCGCGCAGGCGCAGACGGCGCTGGAACTGGCCGAGGCGCTGTCCGGGCACGACAAGATTGCAAGTGTCCGCTACCCGACCCATCAGGCCCATCCGCAGCAGGCGCTGGCCCTGGCGCAGGCGCCGGTGGGCGGTACGGTCATCGCCTTCGAAGTGAAAGGCGGCAAGGAGGCCTGTTTCAGCTTTCTCAACGCGTTGCAGGTCATCACGATCTCGAACAACTTTGCCGACGCCAAGTCCATCGCGACCCATCCCGCGACAACCACGCATCAGCGCCTGACGCAGGAGCAGAAAGACGTGCTGGGCATCTCGCCGGGGCTCGTGCGGCTGTCGGCCGGGCTGGAAGACCCGCGCGACCTGATCGCGGATCTGATGCAGGCGCTGAAGTGACGGTCTGAGCCGCCGGCCGGTCGGGTTTGGCGGTGCGGAATGTGTCCTATCACATATCTGTCTTGGTAATCCGATCAGGGCACCCTAAGTATCAGGTGCGAGGACAACGGGAGCCTGAGCCATGAATGCGATTACGTCAGTCGAAAAAGCGCCGGAGCGCAAAGACGCCGAAACGGCGCTGGAAACGCTGCGGGCCTGGGCCAGCACGGCCACCGCGCAAGAGATGGCGGATCTTGATCCGGCACTGTCGCGCCTTTTGTCGGACACGCCGGACTACCCCGTGTTCCGGCGCGACTATCCCGAGGATTTTGCGGTCGGTGAGGTCTATAAATCCACGCTGCCCGACCTTCAGAACGGCCCCAGCAGCCTGATCCGGGGGGCACGTCAGCAAATCCAACATGTGGGCATCTCCAATTTCAGGCTGCCGATCCGTTTTCGCACCCGCGACAATGGCGAACTGACGCTCGAAACATCGGTCACAGGCTCCGTCAGCCTTGAGGCGGAAAAGAAGGGCATCAACATGTCGCGCATCATGCGCAGCTTCTACAACCATGCGGAGCAGACCTTCAGTTTCGAGGTGATCGAAAGGGCGCTGGACGACTACAAGACCGATCTCGACAGCATGGATGCGCGGATTCAGATGCGGTTTTCATTTCCGGTGAAGATCGAAAGCCTTCGGTCGGGTCTGTCGGGGTATCAATACTACGACATCGCGCTGGAACTGGTGGAAAAGGCCGGGGTGCGGCAGAAGATGATCCATCTCGACTATGTCTATTCCAGCACCTGCCCCTGTTCGCTGGAACTCAGCGAACATGCCCGCGCCACACGCGGTCAGCTGGCCACACCACATTCGCAACGCTCCGTCGCGCGGATTTCTGCGGTGATCGACTGTGACCGCCAATGCCTGTGGTTCGAGGACCTGATCGACGCCTGCCGCCGTGCGGTGCCGACCGAAACCCAGGTGATGGTCAAGCGCGAGGACGAACAGGCCTTTGCAGAGCTGAACGCCGCCAATCCGATCTTTGTCGAGGATGCCGCGCGGTTGTTCTGCGAACAGCTGCAAGAGGAACCCCGCGTCGGCGATTTCCGGATCGTGGCCAGCCATCAGGAAAGCCTGCATTCGCATGACGCGATCTCGGTGCTGACGGAAGGGCCGACGTTCGAAATGGCCAGCATTGATCCCAAGCTGTTCAACACGCTGTTCCACGTCGGCTGAGATCCTCAGCGCACCTGTTTCAAAAGGCCCGGGGCGCGATCCGGGCCTTTTGTCATCCCGCGGTCGCGTCACGCCCCGGCGCCGGATCATGCTGCAGTGCAGAGCCCTGCAAGCCGTGACGTTCGGGTATGCGTTAATGGCGGTACTACCGGGTGCCGACCGGGTCTATCTACGGGTCAGGGAAGAGACCACGGAGATCAAGGTACTTTCAAAATGACCTACCAAACCACCATGACCACAACCGGTTTCGGTGCTGCCGTCCAAACGGTGCTGGCCCGTGCCGGTGCGTTCTTCGATGCCTTCGGAAAAGCCATGATCGCAGGCTCCACCGGCCAGCAGCGGCTCGACCGTGTGACGGCGTTGCAAGCCAAGACAGATGCCGAACTGGCGAAACTCAACATCAAGCGCGAAGACATCGTGCACCATGTGTTCAAGGACCTCTACGCGTTCTGAGACACGCCTTTCGGTTCGGAGATCAACGGCCCGGAGCCGTGCCGCCTCAAAAGCCGCACGCCGGGCCGTTTTCATGTCCGGCGGGGGTGTGCGCTTGACACCGCCAATGCCAGACGCCAACGCTGCCGCATGATGGATTTGCGCCCTGTCGGTTATGTGGTCGGCCTCCTTGTGGGGGTGCTGGGGCTCGCGATGATCGTGCCGTTGCTGGTCGACCTCGCCGAGGGGCGCGGTCATGTCATCGTTTTCGTCGAAGCGGGGCTGATCACCACCGCGGCGGGCGGGATGATGGCGCTGGCCTGCGCCAACGGGGTCAAGCAGGGGCTGACCATCCAGCAGACCTTTCTTCTGACCACCGGCGTCTGGGTTCTGCTGCCGCTGTTCGGGGCCTTGCCCTTCATGCTGGGCGAGACGCAGTCGAGCTTTACCAACGCGGTGTTCGAGGCGATGTCGGGCCTGACCACCACCGGATCGACCGTGCTGACGGGGCTCGACACGATGCCCAAGGGGCTGCTGCTGTGGCGCGGCATCCTGCAGTGGCTGGGCGGCATCGGGATCATCATCGTCGCCATGGTGTTCCTGCCCGAACTCAAGGTCGGGGGGATGCAGATCTTCAAGTCCGAAGCTTTTGATACCTTCGGAAAAATCCTGCCGCGTGCGGGGCAGATCGCCACCCAGATTTCGGTGATCTACCTTTGGCTTACCGTGGCCTGCGTGCTCAGCTATCTGGCCCTGGGCATGAACACCTTCGACGCGACCGTTCACGCGCTTACCACGATTTCCACCGGGGGGTTTGCCAATTACGACGCCTCGTTCGGGCGGTTCACCGGGGCGCCGGAATATGTGGCGAGCCTGTTCATGGTCCTGGCGGCCATGCCTTTTGTGCGCTACGTGCAGCTGATCAACGGCAACCCGCTGGCGCTACACCGCGACCCGCAGGTGCGCGGCTTTGTCCTGACCATCGGGGTGCTGGTTCTGGTGATGGTGCTGACATTGCAGCATGTCTTTCCGCACCATGTGGAACAGAGCTTTCGCGAGGCGTTGTTCAACATCACCTCCATCATCTCGGGCACCGGCTATGCCTCGGTCGATTACATGACATGGGGGCCCTTCGCGGTCGCGCTGTTCTTTTTCATCGGGCTGATCGGGGGCTGCGCGGGCTCGACCGCCTGTTCGATCAAGATCTTCCGTTATCAACTTCTTTTCGCGTCGATCCGGGCGCAGCTGGGACGGATCCGGTCGCCGCACGGCATTTTCACACCGCGATACGACGGGCGGCCGGTCGGGCAGGATGTGCTGTCTTCGGTGATGTCCTTCTTCATGTTCTTCGTGGTGACGCTGGGGCTGATCTCGGTCGCGCTCAGCATGACGGGTCTGGATTTCGTCACCTCCGTGTCCGGGGCAGGGGCGGCGCTGGCCAACATCGGCCCCGGTCTGGGCGACATCATCGGGCCTGCGGGCAATTTCAGCACGCTCAACGACACGGCCAAGTGGATCCTCATCATCGCCATGCTGCTGGGGCGGCTGGAACTGATGGTCGTCTATGTCCTGTTCACGATAAGCTTCTGGAGGGCCTGATGGCTGCCGACCAAGAGACCCGCCCGCTTGGCGCACAGATTTCCCACATGCTCAAGGACCGGGGCGTCGACGTGATCTTCGGCATTCCCGGGGTGCATAACCAGGAAATGTACCGCGGGATCGAGGAGGCGGGGATCAGCCATGTGCTGGCCCGCCATGAACAGGGCGCGGGATTCATGGCCGACGGTTACGCCCGCGCGACGCGGCGGCCCGGTGTGGCCTACGTGATCACCGGGCCGGGGCTGTGCAACATCATGACGCCGATGGGGCAGGCCTATTCCGACAGCGTGCCGATGCTGGTGATCTCCTCATGTCTGGACGAGACGGCGGCGCGGCGCGGCCAATTGCATCAGATGAAGGACCAGCGCGCGGCTGCGGAAACGGTCTGCGACTGGTCAGAGGAGGCGCGCACGGCGCAGGCGGCCTATACGCTGATTGATCGCGCCTTCGAGGAGTTTCGCGCCCCGCAGCGCAAGGGCCCCAAGTCGATCAGCGTGCCGATTGCGGCGCTCGAAGCCTCTGCGCCCCCGGCACCGAAGGCGCGCGGGAACCATGCGGGCCACTTGGTCGGCGCCGAAGAGGACGCAGGCGTGATATCTGCGGCGCTGAAGAAGGCCCGGCGACCGCTCTTCGTCTTTGGCGGTGGCGTCACGGAGGCATCCCATGCGATGACAGTGCTGCGCCAGAGCGGGGCTGCGGCTTTTACCACCTTTGCCGGACGCGGCATCGTCGCGCCCGATTATCCCTTGTTCTTCGGGTCCTACCTGTCGCGGCCCGGCAGCCTGGCCGAAATCGCCCGGGCCGATCTCGTGATCGCCATGGGCACGGAACTGGCCGAGGTCGACCTTTGGCGCGCGCATCTTGGCCATGAAAGCCTGATGATCCGGGTGGATCTCGACCCGGAGGTGCTGAGCGATGCGCAGAACGCCGATGTTCGTCTGCGGCAGGACGCTGATGCGGTGCTTCGGTCTCTGGCCGAGGCGACGTCGGACTGGCGCGGCGAGAGCGACTGGACCGCACAGGACGTGGCCGCCGCCCGCGGCAAATGGCGCGGCGAGGTGGATACCGAATACCCCGGCATCCTGCCGATCGCCGATGCGCTGCGTGCCTGTCTGCCGACCGACACGATGATCTACTCGGACATGACCCAGTTCGCCTATGCCGCGACCGAGACCTGGGACATGGACCGCCCCGGCCATTGGCACCATCCCTACGGTTTCGGCACGCTGGGCTATGCGCTGCCCGCAGCCATCGGCGGGGCTGTCGCGCGGCGCGGGCAGCCGACGCTGGCGATCATGGGGGATTACGGGTTTCATTACACGATGGCCGAACTGGGCGTGGCCGTGGAGCTGGGCCTGAGCCTGCCGATCATCCTGTGGGACAACGGCAAGCTGGGTGCGATCGAGGCCAGCATGGTGGGGGCGCAGATTGCCCCCAATGCCGTGATTGCCCGAAACCCCGACTTCATCAAGCTGGCCGAGGCATTTGGCGCACGCGCCGTGCAGCCCGCCAGCCTGCCCAAGATGCAGGATGCAGTGCGCGGGGCCTTCGATGCCGAGGGGCCTACGCTGATCTATCTGACGCCGGACCTCGCGGCCTGAGTTCGGTTTCAGGAAACCGGGACGGAGTTCCTTCTGGTTCCGGTCCGTCCCGGGGCAGGCGTCACTCCCAGCAGCTGACCAGGACGGTCATGCCCTGTGCGGCCAGTCGCAGGTCCCGAGGCGCGATGGAGCCCGTGCGGTCACTGGCATCCAGGGTCAGACCGGCGCCAGTGGCCAGATCGGCGATCACCGCCGCGTCGACGGCGAAATTCACGTCCCCCGGCAGTTCCTGGCTACCGCTGCTGCGGGGCAGCAGCATGCCCATGACATTTCCGCTGGCGTCGAACACCGGCCCGCCCGCGTCGCCGTCCTGCGCGGCAAGAGAAAGCCGTTTGACCGTTTCCTCGCCCCGCAGGCCACGCACGTCCGACAATGTGCCGAACGTCAGCGTGGCCGCCGAAAGGACACCCTCGTAGGAAAAGCCGGCGACCGAAACCTCGGACTGCAAGCGCGGCGCTTGAAGCCCGAATTCGGCCACCGCCAGCGGGGCCAGGGCCTCGCGCGGTTTCAGGATTGCGACGCCGCTGTCGCGGTCCTGCGCGATCACGTCAGCCTCGGTATCGCCGTCGATGGTCAGCCGACCGCAGCCCTGAACCGTTTCGGCGGTCGTCGCCACAGCCCCATCGGCGTCGACGAAAAAGCCCGAGCGCGCGATGCGCGGTTGCCGCACCTGCAAACCTGCCACGAGGTCGATGGCCTGCTCTTCGCCCGCGCCTTCCGCCGGGTCGAGCACGCCGGGAAGCCGTACCAGGCTTTTGGACATTTCGGCGATCACACGGCGGCGGCGTTCTTCGTCACCGGCAGGCCAGATCAGTGTGAAACCCTTGATCTGCCCGTTTTCCAGGGAAACCTGCGTCTGGCTGATGATGCTGCCATTCTCGCCGATCAGTTCGAAAGAGTTGCTCTTGCGGTCGCGCGGCCCGTCCAGCGGCACGATTTCCAAGGTCTGCATGATGTCGTAGAGGCCGAACAGCGTGTCCTGATCCCCCGCCTGGCTGATCAGCAGCACCCGCGCCCCGATATCTCCGTCACTGTTGTAATGCACGAAAGGCGGCTCGTACTCGGCAAGCGACACTTCGGCGGTGGGCATCATGATCTCGATGCCCGCCTTTTCGTCGCGGACGATTTGCAGGCCAAGCCCGTCCAGAACGGCGTTGTATTGTTTCAGCAGGGCGGCGCGTTGCAGGGTGGTCAGGACGCCGGTCGCCTCGTAGCCGTTGGCCTCCTGCCAGCCCGCCATGGAGTTCCGCGTGCCCCGCCCGAAAGCGCCGTCGATGGCGGCGTTGTAAAAGCCCGCCCATTGCAATGCGATCTGCAGATCTCGGCGTTCCTGCCCGTCGAGCAGGCGTTCGGACTGCCGCGCTTCCTGCAGGGTCTCGTCGGCGGGTTCCGGTTCCGGGGCGGGCGTTTCGGCCAGCGGCTCTTCCGCGGGGGTGGTCTGTGTCGGCGCCTCCTGCGTGGTGGCGACAGACGCCGGGGGGTCGATCACGCCGTTGTTCAGCACGTTCGCGCCCACCGGCCAGAACTGCTGGCGGAAGCGGATGCTGAGCTGAATGAAACTGTCGCGCGGCACCAGACCGTCGCGCACGTAGCTGCGCAGCACTTCTTCGGCGTCCGCGCGCCGGTAGGGGCCGACCGCGATGCCATACCAGCCCCCGCCAAGGGAAAATCCGTTCACGTCTTCCAATGTGGAAGCATAGGCGCGCGCGCGGTCGGTGGCGACGGTCAGGCTTGGCTGAGCCTCGATCTGGACCCAGACGATCTCGTCCGCGGCCTGGGCCAGCACGGGGCGGGATACGGGAGGGGAAAAGACCAGGGCCGCGGCGCAAAAAGCCAGAACAAGACGGATCATCGTGGGGCGTACTTTCACTGAATCAAAATCCGGCGCAGATAAGCAGGAAACCGCCACGAATGCTATGGCTTATGGACCGGATTTAGTCACAATGGCGCAATTGACGCGCTGCGGCGACAGCCGTAGGTAGGGCGCGCATACCAAGAGGTCCTTTCGATGTCCCGCAATCCCGACGCACCGCGTTCCTTTCAGGCGATCATCCTTGCCCTCCAGACCTATTGGGCACGGCAGGGCTGCGCCATCCTCCAGCCCTACGACATGGAAGTGGGGGCGGGCACATTCCACCCCGCCACCACGCTGCGCAGCCTGGGCACGCAGCCCTGGACAGCCGCCTATGTTCAGCCCTCGCGCAGGCCCACCGACGGGCGCTACGGGGAAAACCCGAACCGGCTGCAGCATTATTACCAGTATCAGGTGCTGATCAAACCCAGCCCGCCGAATTTGCAGGAGCTTTATCTGGGCTCGCTGGAGGCGATCGGGATCAACATGGACCTGCACGACATCCGCTTTGTCGAAGACGACTGGGAAAGCCCGACGCTGGGCGCCTGGGGGCTGGGCTGGGAAGTCTGGTGCGATGGCATGGAGGTGAGCCAGTTCACCTATTTCCAGCAGGTCGGCGGGCACGACTGCCACCCCGTCTCGGGCGAGCTGACCTATGGGCTGGAGCGGCTGGCGATGTATGTGCTGGGCGTCGATCACGTGATGGACATGCCCTTCAACGACCCGGACGCGCCCATCCCGCTCAAATATGCCGATGTCTTCAGGCAGACCGAAGAGGAATACGCGCGCTGGAATTTCGATACCGCCAATACAGATGTGCTGCTGCGCCAGTTCGAAGAGGCCGAGGCCCATTGCAAGCACATCCTCGACCAGCCTGCCGAGGACCCCAAGACCGGCAAGCGCATCGTCATGGCGCATCCGGCCTATGACCAATGCATCAAGGCCAGTCACATGTTCAATCTGCTGGACGCGCGCGGTGTGATCTCGGTCACGGAACGCCAGGCCTATATCGGGCGCGTGCGCGCGTTGGCCAAGATGTGCGCCGATGCCTTCGTGCAGACCCGCGCGGGCGGCTGGACCGGGGACGCGGCGTGAGCGGCAAGATCATAGGGGTCGTCATCTTGGTATCTGCACTGGTCGCGGGCGCGGCGCTGTATTACCTGCAGGTCTACGGCTACTACGAAGAGGTGCGCCAGGACAGCGTGGCACTGGTGTCGCCGACCACGCAGCAGCCCGAAGAAATTCCCGCCGACGGTATCACCGCCATCGACGCGGACAGTTCTCCGATCCGGTTCCGGGCCTGTTTCACCACACCGCTCAGCCTGGCCTTCCTGACCGAAAGCTATCAGATGGTGCCCGATGCCACCCCGCGCAACGCGCCGGGCTGGTTTTCGTGCTTTGACGCCGAAGCCATCGGCACCGCGCTGGAAGAGGGTGGCGCCCTGGCGTTCATGGGCCAGAAGAACGTGGCCTATGGCGTGGACCGCATCGTCGCCGTTACCGAGGACGGGCGCGGCTATGTCTGGCACGAGCTGAACGATTGCGGCGAAAAGGCCTACGACGGGACAGTCGTGGGCGAGGATTGCCCGCCGCGCCCCGACACCGCCGCGGACTGACGGCGATTTCCGCCTGAGTACGGGAACCAATTGCCGGTTTCAGACGCTCTGTCTCCCATGGGGGGCGCTGCACATGGCGGACAAGTCACATGAAGGTCTGAAGTGGGTGATGCGCGCGGGCTATGGCGCGCGGGCGATGATCTATGCGACGATCGGAATTCTCGCGATCTTCGCCGCTTTCAGTTCGGTCGAGGCCTCGGGCACGAAAGATTCCCTGCAGACTCTGCGTGCGCAGCCTTTCGGGATCATAGCACTCTGGATGATTGGCATCGGGCTGCTTGGCTACATGGTCTGGCGCGTCATCGCGGGCATCGCGGATGTTGAGGACCACGGCACCGATGCCAAGGGTATCGTCGCGCGAGCGGGGCAGGTGACGACCGGGCTGATCCATGCGGGTATCGGTGTTTCCGTCCTGTCACTGGCGATGGGCACCGGAGGATCGGGTGGCGACAGCACGCAGGACTGGACCGCCAGGCTGATGAGCATGCCGATGGGCCGCTACATCGTCGCCGTGGGGGCGCTGGTGCTGCTCGGTGCCGGAGTATACTATTGCTACAAAGGCTGGAGCGGGAAGTACAAGGAGCATCTCGCGGCGTCCACCTTTACCACGCGGTTCGATCCGGCGATCAAGGGCGGGCTCGTGATCTACGGCATCCTCTTGTCGCTGGTGGCCCTGTCCATCGGGATCGCGGCATTGAATGCCGATCCGTCGCAGGCAGGTGGTCTGGGCAAGGCGCTGCACACCGTGCGCGCACAGCCCTACGGGCCTGTGCTTCTGGGTCTTGCCGGTCTGGGCCTTCTGGGCTTTGCGCTCTACAATATGATTGAGGCCGTGTTTCGCATCGTGCCCAAGGTCGAAGGCCCGGACGTGGAAACACTGGCAAAAGCGGCCACTGGCTGATGGCAGGGTCTGGACGGCAGGGGATGCGACCGTTATCCCTCCGCCACGTTCCCAACCGAAGTGTGACCCGTGCCAGACCTGCTGATCGAACTCTTCTCCGAAGAAATCCCCGCCCGGATGCAAAGCCGCGCCGCCGCCGACCTGCAAAAACTGGTCACGGACGGACTGGTCGAGGCCGGTCTGACCTATGCCCATGCCGCCGCCTTTTCCACGCCGCGCCGCCTGACCCTGGCGGTGGAGGGGATGCTCGGGGCCAGCCCCCGGACGGTGGAGGAGCGCAAGGGCCCCAAGGCTGATGCGCCCGAAAAGGCCGTCGAAGGTTTCCTGCGTGGCGCAGGCGTTACCCGCGATCAGGTGGAGGAGCGCGAGACGCCCAAGGGCACCATCCTGTTTGCCCGGATCGAAAGGCCCGGTCGCCCCGCGGCCGAGATCGTGGCCGAGGTGCTGGAACGGACGATCCGCGGCTTTCCCTGGCCGAAATCCATGCGCTGGGGGGACGGTGCGCTGAAATGGGTGCGCCCTTTGCATTCCATCATCTGCCTGATCACCGACGACAGCGGCGCCACCGTGGTGCCGCTTGAGCTTGATGGCATCCGCGCGGACGACAGCACGCGGGGGCACAGGTTCATGGCGCCGGGCCCGATCACTGTCACGGGCTTCGAGGATTACGAGGCAAAGCTGGCGCGCGCCTTCGTCACGCTGAACCCGCAGGCACGGGCCGATACCATCTGGAACGACGCGACCAATGCCGCCTTTGCCTCGGGCATGACGGTGGTCGAGGACGCGGGCCTGCTGGCCGAAGTTGCGGGATTGGTGGAATGGCCCGTGGTCCTGATGGGCCCGATCGCCGATGAATTCCTGGACCTGCCGCCCGAAGTTCTTCAGACCTCCATGCGTGAGCATCAGAAGTTCTTTTCCGTGAAGAACCCCAAGACCGGGCGGATCGAGAAATTCATCACTGTTGCCAACCGCACCACGGCGGATGAAGGTGCGACGATCCTTGCCGGTAATGAAAAGGTGCTGTCGGCGCGGCTGTCCGACGCCAAGTTCTTTTGGGAGAACGACCTGCGCGTGGCCACCTCCGACAAGGGGATGCAGACCTGGGTCGACGCCCTGTCCAACGTGACGTTCCACAACAGGCTTGGCACCCAGGCCGAACTGATCGACCGAATGGCCCTGCTGGCACGCGATCTGGCGCCGACGGTCGGTGCGGCGCCGGATGTCGCGGAACAGGCCGCACGGCTGGCCAAGGCCGATCTCAACTCGGAAATGGTGTTCGAGTTTCCCGAACTGCAGGGCCTGATGGGCCGCTACTATGCCGAAGCCGCGCGCCTGCCCACAGAGGTCGCCGCCGCCGCGCAGGAACATTACGCGCCGCTGGGACCGTCTGATGCGGTGCCGACCGCGCCGGTGTCCATCGCCGTTGCGCTGGCCGAGAAGATCGACAAGCTGACCGGCTTCTGGGCCATCGACGAAAAACCGACCGGCAGCAAGGATCCCTTTGCCCTGCGCCGCGCGGCGCTGGGGGTGATCCGTATTCTGGTTGAGAACGATGTGAGCCTGGCTGTCCGGTTCCAGTTGTTCAGCCCGCTTCTGGGGCATCTGATCCGCGAGGGGTCGGGGGGCAACACGGTCGAATCCGCGGCTGTGATCGAAGGCATCAAGCGGCTGGGCTACCAGCACAAGGCGGACGAGTTGCGGACGCTGATCGAACGCGACGCCGTGGTGCTGAGCATAGACATGGCGGAAAAGGCGATTGCCGACGCCGAAACCAAGACCGACGATCTGGTGGCGTTCCTGCACGACCGGCTCAAGGTGTACCTGCGCGATCAGGGCATCCGGCACGACGTGATCGACGCCTGCATCGCGATGGAAGGGGGCGACGACCTGACGCTGCTGGTCAAGCGCGCCCGCGCCCTGAACGACGTGCTGAAAACCGACGACGGCGAAAACCTGATCCAGGGCTTCAAGCGCGCCAACAACATTCTCACCCAGGCGGAAGAGGCCGACGGGGTGGAATATTCATTCGGCGCGGATATCAAGTTTTCCGAAACCGATGAGGAACGCGCGCTCTTCGCGGCGCTCGATACGGCAGAAGCGCGGATCAAGCCCGCCATGGCGGCGCAGGACTTTGCCGCTGCCATGTCGGCCATGGCCGAACTGCGCGGCCCCATCGACGCCTTCTTCGACGCGGTTCAGGTGAATTCCGATAACGGCACGATCCGGCGCAACCGTCTGAACCTGCTGAGCCGTATCCGCACCATCTGCACGTCCGTCGCCGATCTGACCCGGATCGACGGCTGATCGCGGCCCCGCCCGGCGCGGCGGGGCGGGGCGGCGAAACCCGCAGGGCTTGCCAGACCACGCAATCCGCCTATGCTGCCGTGAAACTCCAAGGTGCTGCAGTGCAGAATAATCCCTATACCACGCTTGTCACGGCCACCGCGCCCATCACCAACGAAACGCACGGTGGGCGCGCGAAATGCCTGCAACGACTGGTCCGGCTGGACCTGCCGGTGCCGCGCACCGTGGCCTTGTCTTTCGAGGCGGTGCGCCATCTGGCAGACGCGCAGCTGCCCAACGTCGATGCGGTCGTGGCGGAGTTTCACAAGGACGCCATGCTGTGCGTGCGTCCGTCCAGCCAGGACCCCGATTGGGGCGGGCCGGGCGCGGTTCTGAACATCGGCATAAACGACGACATGTACAAAGTCCTGTCGCAGTCGTTGGGCGAAGAGGCGGCGGCGGGCCTTTATACCCGCTTCGTCCAGGCCTATGCGGTCAATGTCGCCCGGTTGGACCCGGACATGTTCGACGACGTCGATGGCGAAGGTCATGCGGCGCTCATGCAGTCGCTTCAGGCCTACGAACAGGAAACCGAAGAGACCTTTCCCCAGGATCGCACCACGCAGCTGTCGGCGGTGCTGCGGTCGATGGCGCGGGCGTGGAACGGCACCTCCGCGCGGTTGCTGCGCCAGGCCAAGGGGGCACCGGCGGATGCGGGTCTGGGGCTGGTGGTGCAGGAAATGGCCTTTGGCGTCGGTTCGGGGCAATGTGGCTCGGGCGTGTTGCAACTGGTCAACAGCGACACCGGCGAACAACAGATCACCGGGCGCTACCTCAGCCAGTCGCAGGGGCGCGACGCGCTCGAAGGGGACGCGGCGGCGCTGTACCTCACCAAGGATCCGCGCGGCGAGTCGCTTGAGGAACTGGTGCCGGATGCCTTCGCGGATCTCACCGGGCACGCGGCGCTCATGCGTCGCAAGCTGCGCGAGGAAATGCAGGTCGAATTCGTGATCGAGAACGGGCGCCTGTATATCCTGGACGGTGTGCGGGTCGCGCGGTCCTCCCGCGCGGCGGTCCGCATCGCCGTGGCGCTGGCGGATGACAAGATCATCCCCCGCGAGGAGGCGCTGATGCGGGTGCAGCCGCGGACCTTGACCGAACTGCTGCACCGGCAGGTTGAGCCGCGCACCAAGCGCGACGTGATCGGCCGTGGCATCGCCGCCAGCCCCGGCGCCGCGACGGGCCGGATCGTCTTTACCGCGACCGAGGCGCAGGCAAGTGCGGCGCGGGGTGAACCCTGTATCCTGATTCGGCGCGAAACATCGCCCGAGGATATTCGCGGGATGCATGCCGCCGCCGCTGTTCTGACCGAACGGGGCGGGATCACCAGCCACGCCGCCGTGATCGGGCGCGGGATCGGTCTGCCCTGTGTCGTTGGGGCGTCCAACATGCGCTTCAACCTGCGCAAGGGACAGATCACGGCGCCGGACGGGCGGATATTCTCTACCGGGGACGAAATCACGGTGGACGGATCGAACGGCCAGGTGCTGGCCGGCGCCGCCCAGATGCGCGAAGCGGCGCTGGACGACACGTTCAACCGCCTGATGTCCTGGGCCGAGGATGTGGCCGACATCGACATCCGTGCCAATGCCGACACCCCGGCGGATGCCCAGACCGCGCGCAATTTCAACGCGCACGGGATCGGGCTCTGCCGGACAGAACACATGTTCTTCGACCCCGGCCGCCTGACCGTCATGCGCGAAATGATCTTTGCCGAAACCGGCGAGGACCGGCGCGCGGTGCTTGAACGTCTGCTGCCCATGCAGCGCGAGGATTTTACCCAGCTGTTCCGCATCATGCAGGGCCAGCCTGTCTGCATCCGCCTGTTCGATCCGCCCCTTCACGAATTCCTGCCCTCGGACAAGGCGGGCCAGCGCGAACTGGCCGAGGCGTTGAACCTGCCGCTTTCGGATGTGGTCCGCCGGGTCGAAGGGCTGAGCGAATACAATCCCATGCTGGGGATGCGTGGCGTGCGCCTGGGCGTGACGGTGCCGGAAATCTACGAAATGCAGGCCCGCGCGATTTTCGAGGCGACCATCGCCGCCAGCCGCGACGGCGAACCCGTGGTCCCCGAGGTGATGATTCCGCTGGTCAGCGCCCGGCGCGAGGTCGAGCTGATCAAGACATCGGTGGATGCCATCGCCGCCGCCGTCCGCAACGAGACCGGTGTGCAGTTCACCTACCGGCTGGGTGTCATGGTCGAAACCCCCCGCGCTGCATTGCGCGCGGGCGAAATTGCGCCACATTGCGCCTTTCTCAGCTTCGGCACCAATGACCTGACGCAGATGACCTATGGCCTGTCACGCGACGACGCGGGGCGCTTCATGTCAAACTACGTGCAGCAGGGCGTCTTTCCGGAGGACCCGTTTCACGTGCTCGACACCGAAGGGGTGGGGGAACTGCTCAAGCTGGGGGCGGAGCGGGGCCGCGCCGCGCAGCCGGGCGTGACCTTGTCGATCTGTGGTGAACACGGCGGCAACCCCGAATCGATTGCGTTTTGCCGTGCTGCGGGGTTCGATTACGTTTCCTGCTCGCCGTTTCGCGTACCGGTTGCACGGCTGGCCGCGGCGCAATTGGCGATCGCCCACAAGATCGGGTAGCAGGCGACTCTTTGCCACCTAGAGGTGGTCCGCCAACGTGTCGCACCGGCAGACGGGTTTACGCCCGGTCCGATCTTGGCTAGGCCCGCCCCAGCCGAAATAACATAATGGTGCGCAAAATGCGTTTGTTCACAACTGCCGCCAGCCTGCTGCTGCTCTCGCTGATGACCGTTCTGCCGGTCGCGGCTCATGCCAACGCCTCCCAGGCGGAAGAACTCGCACGTCTTGAAACGAGCGGTCTGAAGTCCGCCGGTGCCAAGCGGCTGACGTCTTTCGTTTCCGCGCCCAAGGGGGCGCAGGGTGCGGTGAAATTCTCCAAGGCCTGGCTCGATTCCCAGCCCAAGGCGTCGGGGTCGTCCGAATGGCGGTGCCTGGCGGAGGCGCTGTACTTCGAAGCGCGGGGCGAAACGGTCAAAGGCCAGTTCGCCGTAGCCGAGGTGATCAAGAACCGCGTCAAGAGCGGACGCTTCCCCGGGTCCTTTTGCGGGGTGATCAACCAGGGCACCGGCAAGAAGTACCAGTGCCAGTTCACCTACACCTGCGATGGCCACAAGGAGGTCATTGCCGAGCCGCTCGCGTTTGCCCGCGTGGCCAAGGTTGCGCAGTACACACTCGACGGCAAGGTGCCGCCGCTGACCGATGGGGCGACCCATTACCACACCACCGCCGTGCGTCCGCGCTGGAGCCAGGTCTACACCAGGACCACCCGCATCGGCGTGCACCTGTTCTACCGTCACACCTGGCGTTCGGCGTCGAACTGACGCCGCTTTCGGGTGCCGGTCCGACGGATTGCGGGCTGTAAAGCGCGCGCCAAGCGGGTAGAGCTACCCCAGCGCGGCTGCCCGCGACCTGACCACTGCCGAAAGCCCGTCCCATGTCCGATGAAGCCCGCCTAGCCTTTGCCCACCCCTCCGAGCGGGCGGAGGCCATGTCGGGGCCGGACCCGCTGGACCGCATCTCGCTGCGCGATCACATCGTCGAGGTGGAGATCGGCGCCTTCCAGGCCGAGCGCGGGGTCACACAACGCCTCTGTTTCAATGTGGTGGTCGAAGTTCAGCCGCTGACCGAGCCGGTCGATGATGACGTGGACCGTATCCTGAGCTACGACCGCGTGACCGAGGCGATCGCCGCCGAACTTGCCGTCGAACGGCTGGCCCTGCTTGAGACGCTCGCGGAACGCGTGGCCGAGCGCATCCTGTTCGAGCCGCAGGCAGTTCGTGCGTTCGTGCGGATCGAAAAGCTTGACCGCGGGCCGGGTGCGCTTGGCGTCGAGATCGTGCGCGCGCGGGGCGATGCCGCGATGTCAGAGATTGCACCGGGTGAGGCCCCCTATCCCGAACTGGTCTACCTGGGAAATGATGCCATCGCCTCGCCGCATTTGCCGGGCTGGCTGGACCAGTTGGAAGAACTGGGGCGGCCTCTGATCCTTTGTGTGGGGGCGCCGGATGTCGCGGCCCCCCGGCTGACACACCGCATGGCGCAACGGCGCATCGACCTGCTGGCGATAGAGCAGAACGCGTGGGTTCTGGCCGCACGCGACGATCGGTGCGTGGTGGTCGCCACCCGGACCGAATTGGACTGGGCGATGAGAAACGGACAGACCTGTGTCTGGGCGCCGTCCAAGATCGTGCTGGATTCGGTCGATACGCCCTCTGTCCAGCCAAGCGATGCGGTGGCGCTTGCGGCATGGTTCGCCGCCACCCTGGATGCGCAGGAAATGCTGGTGGTGGGGGCGGGCCTGCCCGAAGGCGCGGATGTTCCGCTGCGCGCAGTGGCGGTTGATCAGGTGCGGCTGTGACGCTCTATTATCGCCCTCTGGCACAGGTTGGCCCGGGCCAGCCCGATGACGCCGTGCCACTGGCCGGCGGCTGGGCTTGGTTTACCCAGGTCGAAATCCTGTCGCGGTCCGTGCCGTCGCGCGTGGTACCGGCGCAGGTCTTGCCGCCCCGGACTCTGGCGGCGCTGACGGCCCCCCGCGCTGCGATTGGCGGGCTTGGCATGGACCGACCGCGCGTGATGGGCATCCTCAACGCAACGCCGGACAGTTTTTCCGACGGCGGCAAACACGCGGCTGCGGCGGACGCCGTCGCGGCGGGTCAGCGCATGTGCGGGGACGGCGCGGACATTCTGGACGTGGGGGGCGAATCCACCCGTCCCGGTGCGGTCACGGTCCCGGCGCAGGAAGAAACCGACCGCGTCGTGCCTGTCGTCGAGGGGTTGCGCGACTGTGGCGCGCTGATCTCGACCGATACGCGCAAGGCGGACGTTGCGCGCGCCGCGCTCGATGCCGGGGCAGGGCTGATCAACGATGTCTCGGGTTTTACCTATGATCCGGCGCTCGCCGGTGTGGCGGCAGAGGCGGGCGTGCCGGTCTGCGTGATGCATGCGCTGGGCGATCCCGCCACGATGCAGAACGACCCGCGCTACGACAATGTGTTGCTGGACGTCTACGATTTTCTCGAAGACAGGATTGCGGCGCTCGTCGCCTCCGGTATTCCGCGCGGGCGCATCGTCGCGGACCCCGGCATCGGCTTTGGCAAGACGGTCGAGCACAATCTGACGCTGCTGTCGGGGCTGTCGCTGTTCCACGGTCTGGGTGTGCCGATCCTGCTGGGGGCATCACGCAAAGGTTTCATCGGGAAACTCGGACGCGCGCCTTTGGCGGAAAGCCGCGCAGGCGGCTCCATCGGTGTGGCTCTTGCCGGGGTGACGCAGGGGGTGCAGATGTTGCGGGTTCATGACGTGAGAGATACCGTGCAGGCGATCACGCTCTGGCGTGCGGCAATCTCGGGACGACAAGATGACTAAGCTATTCGGCACAGACGGGGTGCGCGGCACCGCCAATATCCACCCGATGACGGCGGATATGGCACTGCGGATCGGCGCGGCGGTTGGCCGATACTTCCGCCGCGAGGGCAGGGGTGTCCACCGGGTCGTGATCGGCAAGGATACCCGCCTGTCGGGCTACATGTTCGAGAATGCGCTCACCGCGGGGCTGACCAGTTCCGGCATGAACGTACTGCTTCTGGGGCCAGTGCCCACTCCGGCGGTGGGGCTGCTGACCCGGTCCATGCGTGCCGATCTGGGCGTGATGATCTCGGCCAGCCACAACCCGGCAGAGGACAACGGGATCAAATTCTTCGGTCCCGACGGGTACAAGCTGTCCGATCAGGTCGAGGCCGAGATCGAGGCGCTGGTGGCCGACGGGGTCGAGATGGTGACGGCCCGCGAGATCGGCCGCGCCAAGCGGATCGACGACAGCCGCTTTCGCTATATCGAACGTGTGAAATCCAGTTTCCCCCGGCAGATGCGGCTCGACGATCTGAAGGTCGTGATCGATTGCGCCAACGGGGCGGCGCACCATGTGGCCCCGATGGCGCTGTGGGAACTGGGTGCGACGGTCGTGCCGATGGGCGTGTCGCCCAACGGGCACAACATCAACGAAAGCTGCGGATCCACCCACCCGGAGGCCGCCGCCGAAGCGGTGGTGGCCCATGGGGCGGACGTCGGCATCTGCCTGGACGGTGACGCCGACCGCGTGATCCTGGTCGACGAGAATGGCACCGTCGGCGACGGGGACCAGTTCATGGCGCTCATGGCGGCCCGATGGGCGGCGGAGGATCGGCTGGCGGGCGATGCGCTGGTGGCCACGGTGATGAGCAACCTGGGGCTGGAACAATTCCTTCAGGCGCGCGGCCTGCGCCTGGAACGCACCAGCGTCGGCGACCGCTATGTCGTCGAACGGATGCGCGAGGGCGGCTACAACCTCGGTGGCGAACAATCGGGCCATATCGTGATGACGGACCACGCCACCACCGGCGACGGTCTGATGGCGGGGTTGCAGTTCCTGGCCGAAATGGTGCGTTCCGACAAACGCGCCTCGGACCTGCTGCATCAGTTCGACCCGGTGCCGCAGCTGTTGAAGAACGTGCGTTTTGACGCAGGCCAGACCCCGCTGGACGCGCCGGACGTCCGGGCCGCGATCTCGCAGGCGGAGGCGGAGCTTTCGGGGGGCGGGCGGCTTCTGATCCGCAAGTCGGGGACCGAGCCGTTGGTGCGTGTCATGGCCGAACACGAGGATGCGGACCTGATGGCCCGCGCGGTGGACAGCGTTGTCGACGCGGTTTCCCGGTCGGTTCAGGCCTGAGCCTGCTCGCGCCCCAGCCTTAGCCCCGAACGAACAGACGCCGCAGCGCGCCGTACTGGCTGATCGCGAGACCGGCGAGGATCAGCGCCATCGCCTGCAGCAGGCTGGGCGGCAGCGGCTCGTTCAGCAGCAGGGCGCCCAGAAGCACCGACCAGACGGGCACCTGGTAGTTCACCAGAGACATGAAGACCGGCCCCGCGCTGCGCACGACCAGAACCCGCAGGAAATTCGCCGCCGCGGTCGGCACGATCCCGAGAAACGCAATGACGCCCAGCATGTAGGCGCTGTCGATTGCCGGTGGAGGACCCTCTGCGATCAGCGCCATCGGCAGGGCCATGCACAGCCCGATCAGCGTCAGTACAGTGGCCAGCCCGATGGGATCGACCGGCGGCAAGCGGCGCATCAGGATCGAGCTGAGCGCGTAGCATGTCGCCGCGCCAAGGCAGGCGATGCGGCCTGCCGTTTCGAATGTGCTGCCGGTATGGCCAAAGGCCTGGCCGCCGATCAGCACCGCGACACCGGCAAAGCCGATCAGGAAACCTGCGAGCCGCCGCAGGGTCAACCGTTCTCCGGGCACCAGGAAATGCGCCAGCGGCAGCAGGATCAACGCGATAGAGGCCATGCTGACCCCGGCATAGCCTGAGGTGACATGCTGTTGCCCCCAGGCCAGCAGGGCAAAGGGAAATGTGCCGCTCAACGCGCTGACGGTGATCAGCGCGCCGATCTCTGCGCGGTTCGGTGGGGTATGGAACAGCGGCCGTCCCCGCAAGGTCCAGATGATCAGCATCACAAGCGCCGCCAACCCGATCCGGGCCGTAGCGACCCAGAACGGCGGCAGGGCAAGCAGGGCAATTTCCGTCACCATGAACGTGCCACCCCAGACGATGCCGAGCGTGGCAATCATCAGCCAGCTTGTCGCGGTGATCCGGGGGGCTGTGTCCATGCCGCCAGATAGGCTTATGTCCCAACCCGTCACAACCCGAATCTGCCGGGGGCGGTATTGATGATCGGCCAGGACAGCTATTGCCCCGTCAAAGGGCAAACCGGCGGACGTCTGAGGCATCGGTGCGCAACGAAAAGGCCCGGTCCTGCGACCGGGCCTTCCTGTGTCTAGTGGACCGGCAGGGCCGATCAGTTCTTGGACTTGTCCACCATCTTGCCTGCGGAGATCCAGGGCATCATCTCGCGCAGTTTCGCGCCGACCTGTTCGATCTGGTGTTCGTCGTTCATCCGGCGTGTCCCCTTGAAGAACGGCTGACCCACGGCGTTTTCCTGCATGAAGTCACGCACGAAGGCGCCCGACTGGATGTCGTTCAGGACGGCCTTCATCCGCGCCTTGGTCTCGTCATAAGGCAGGATGCGCGGGCCTGAGACATATTCGCCGTACTCGGCCGTGTTCGAGATCGAGTAGTTCATGTTGGCGATGCCGCCTTCGTAGATCAGGTCCACGATCAGCTTCACCTCGTGCAGGCATTCGAAATAGGCCATCTCGGGCGCATAGCCCGCTTCGACCAGGGTCTCGAAACCCATGCGGATCAGCTCGACCAGGCCGCCACAAAGCACCGCCTGTTCACCGAAGAGGTCGGTTTCGCATTCCTCGCGGAAGTTGGTTTCGATGATGCCGGAACGGCCCCCACCGATGGCGGAGCAATAGGACAGGCCGATTTCCAGAGCCTTGCCGGAGGCGTCCTTGTCCACGGCCACCAGGCAGGGCACGCCGCCGCCCTTGGTGTATTCGCCGCGCACCGTGTGGCCGGGGCCCTTGGGCGCCATCATGATCACGTCGATGCCTTCTTTCGGCTCGATCAGGCCGAAATGCACGTTCAGACCGTGGGCAAAGGCAATCGCGGCCCCTTCGCGGATGTTGTCGTGCACGTACTTCTTGTAGGTTTCGGCCTGCAGTTCGTCGGGCATGGTGAACATGATCAGGTCGGCCCATGCGGCGGCCTCGGCAATGCCCATCACCTTCAGGCCTTCGCCTTCCGCCTTGGCCGCGCTGGCGGAGCCTTCGCGCAGGGCGACGACGAGGTTCTTGGCCCCGGAATCGCGCAGGTTCAGGGCATGGGCATGGCCCTGCGAGCCATATCCGAGAATGGCGACCTTCTTGTCCTTGATCAGGTTCACGTCGCAGTCGCGATCATAGTAAACGCGCATATCGCTTGTCCTTTGGTTGGTGTGTCCTGATGCGCACCATAGGGATGTTGGCGCTGGCCGCCATTGATGTTTTGTGTGTATTTAGGGAACAATGAAAAATGTCATTCGCATAAATCGGAGATTGCGGAAAAATCATGCTCGACGACCTGGACCGGCGCCTGTTGCGGTATTGGCAGGCAGAGCCGACGCTGAGCCCCGCCGATCTGGGCGAACGCTGCGGCATCACCGCCAGCAAGGCTGCGCGTCGCATCGCGCGGCTGGAGGAGGCGGATGTGCTGCGCGGGGTGGGCGCGGTGATCAACTGGGCGGCGCTGGGCTACGCTGTCGAGGTGTCGCTGCGTGTCACGCTGGACAAGACGCAGGGCAACGCCTTTGACCGCTTCCTGGCAGAGGCCCGGCAGGTGCCCGAGGTGATCGAGGTGCAGACATTTCTCGGCCGGGTGGACGCGCGGCTGTCGATCATTGCCCGCGACATGGCGCATTATCAGCACATCTACCGCAGCCGCATCCTGACCCTGCCGCATATCGCGGACATCGAGGCGCTGATGCATGTGGCGCGGATCAAGAGCGAGGCCGCGTTGCCCCTGTGACGGACCTTGACGATATCGACCGCAAGCTGATCCGCGCGCTGGCCCGCGACGCGCGGCAATCGGCCAGCGCCCTTGGCAAACGCTTTGGCCTGTCACAGCCCGCGACCTGGCGGCGCATCCGGCGGCTGCAGGATGCGGGCATCATCCGGGACCGCCATCTTCGCCTGAACGCCGAGGCGCTGGGGTTCGGCGTGACCGTTTTTCTGGGCATCAAGCTGGCGACCAAGGGGCGCGTTTCACTGGAGGATTTTGAGCGCGCGGTGGTGGCCATTCCAGAGGTGCAGACGGTGGAGCATGTGCTGGGCATGTACGACTATCGCCTGCGTGTCGTGGCCCGCGATCTGCCGGATTTCGAGCGCGTCCTGCGGCGTCGCATCATGACGTTGCCCGGCGCGGGCGAGGTGGAGGCGAATGTGCTGCTGAGCGAGGAGCGCCTGCCGGGGCCGCTTTGACAGGGGGGCGGCGGTGGGAATTGCAATGCCCGTCATCGCCGCCTAAGACCGAGGTATCATTTCACTGAAGGAACCTGACGATGGCATTGCTCGATTCCGTGGACCCTGCGGGGCTCGATGAATTCTCGGTGGTATTTACCGACCGGTCGCTGAACCACATGTCGGCGGCTTTCCAGCAGGTCATGCGCGATATTTCGGGGATGCTGCGGGAGGTCTATCAGGCCGATGCGGTGGCACTGGTGCCCGGCGGCGGCACCTATGCGATGGAGGCGGTGGCGCGCCAGTTCGCCCGTGGCGCAGAGGTGCTGGTGGTGCGCAACGGCTGGTTTTCCTATCGCTGGAGCCAGATCATCGAAAGCGGCGATCTGACCGGGAATGTCACGGTGATGAAGGCGCGTGCGCAAGGCAATGCCCCGGCCAGCCCCTTTGCGCCCGCGCCGATCGAGGACGTGGTCGCGGCGATTGCGGAACACAGGCCGCAGGTGGTCTTTGCACCGCATGTGGAAACCGCCGCGGGGGTGATCCTGCCGGATGATTACATTGCCGCGATGGCCGATGCGGCGCATGAGGTCGGAGCCTTGATGGTGCTGGACTGTATCGCCTCCGGCTGTGCCTGGATCGACATGCGGGCGCTGGGGGTCGATGTGCTGATCTCGGCCCCGCAAAAGGGCTGGTCCGCCTCGCCCTGTGCCGGTCTGGTGATGATGTCGGAGCGCGGCGCGGCGCGGCTGGCCGAGACGACGTCGGACAGTTTCGCCATCGACCTGGCAAAGTGGCGCGCGATCATGAAGGCCTATGAGGACGGCGGCCATGCCTACCATGCGACCATGCCGACCGATGCGCTGCGCGCTTTTCGCGATACCATCGTGGAAACCCGCGACTACGGCTTTGCGCGATTGAAAGAGGCGCAGTGGCGGCTGGGTGACGGTGTGCGCGCGATGCTGCGGGACAAGGGCGTCGTGTCTGTCGCCGCCGAGGGGTTCGGCGCGCCGGGGGTGGTGGTCAGCTACACTGACGATCCCGAAATCCAGTCGGGCCGCGCCTTTGCCGCCCAAGGCATGCAGATCGCCGCAGGCGTGCCCTTGCAGGTGGGCGAACCCGACGGGTTCAGCACCTTCCGGCTGGGGCTGTTCGGTCTGGACAAACTCTACGACGTGGAAGGCACCCTGGCGCGGCTGGGGGCGGTGGTGGACCGGGTTCTGTGATTTTCTCACGGTACCGCGATCCGAATGGTCGGATTGAAGTATTTTTTGCATAAAGAAGCAGGGCCAAGTCCTTCTTTATGCTCTAAATACTCAATCTTGGCAGGGCCGCCGTCGATAGGTTCGAAGGGTTCCTACCGGACACCCAGGCCCATCTGCATCAACATCTTCCGCAGCGGCGCAAAGCTGTAGAGCGCGTCAAGACCGGCGGCGCGGGCGTCGCGGAGCAGGGGCGCGTTGGCCTGGCTGGCACGGTTCAGCAGGTCGATGCCGCGCACCCTGAGCTGGATGTCGTTGTGGCGGACGTTGTGGTAGGCGTCCAGCATATCCGCGTCTCCCAGCCGGTCGGGCCGGGCCTGCGCCAGATCCAGCAGGGTCGCGATGTCGGTCAGTGACATGTTCAGACCCTGTGCGCCGATGGGCGGCAGCACATGGGCCGCTTCGGCGATCAGGGCCAGGCGTTCGCCGTTCAGCCGGGCGGCATGCTGGCTGATGATCGGCCACAGATTGCGCGGCGTGATCAGGGTCAGCGGCCCGAGAAGGTGGCAGGAGCGTTCGGACATCTCATGCTCGAAGTCGGCGACCGGCATTTGCGATCGCGTCAGCTGCGCGGGGCCGTCGTCCATCCACACGATGGCCGAGCAGGGCAGGCCCTCGTGGTCGGGCAGGGGCACCAGGGTGAAGGGCCCCCCGGTGCGGTGGATCTCGGTCGACACGTTGTCATGAGGGATCGGATGGGTCACGGCAAAGGCCAGTGCCTTTTGGCCGTAGCGCCGGGTGGTGACGGGGATGCCTGCCGCCATCCGCATCGGACTGTCGCGGCCGTCGGCCGCGATGACAAGCCGCGCGGTCAGCCGGCTGCCATCGGTCAGACCCACGCGCGCTTCGGCCGTCCGAGTGAAGAGCGACGTGGTCCCGGTGCCGGGACGAAACGCGACGGTGTCCAGCGCGTTAAGCCGCGCCACCAGTTCGCGGCGCAAGAGCCAGTTGGGAAAGTTCCAGCCAAAGGGCGCGTCCGAGATGTCGGCGGCGTTGAATTCCCGGCTGACGCGGGGCTCGGCGTCGGCGCCGCCGGCATCGACGATGCGCATGATCTGCAGGGGGGCCGCGTGCGGGGCCAGCGTTTCCCAGACGCCTGCCTCTTCCAGCACCCGGCGGGCGGGCTGGAGCATGGCGGTGCTGCGCATGTCGGCGCCCTCGGCGTCGCGCGTGGTGACGGGCGGTGTGGGGTCCACGCAGATCACGTCGAACCCGGCGGTGCCGAACGCCGCGGCGGCGGTCAGCCCGGCGATACCGCCGCCCGAAATCAGGATGTCGCAGTCATAGGTCATGACCCCAACCTAACCCTTCAGCAAGGCAAGGAAAGCGGTCAGATCGTCGGTATGATGGTGGATATGCGCGGCATCGCGTCGCGTCGGGGCGACATGCACCGTCTGCATTCCCATTGCGTGTGGCGCGATCAGGTTGCGGTCATCGTCTTCGAACATCGTGGCGCGCGTCGGGGTCAAGCCGTCCAGCGCAAAGACAGTGTCGAAGGCGGCCCTGTCGGGTTTCGGCAGGAAGCCCGCGTGTTCAACCCCGTAGACCGCGTCGAACACCCCGGTCAGCCCCCGCGCTGCCAACACCCTCTCGGCATAGGGCGCACAGCCGTTGGTGTAGACGATGCGCCGCCCGGGCAGGTCGCGGATATGTGCGGCCAGTTCCGGATCAGGGATCAGGCTGTCCATCGAGATATCGTGCACGTCTTCCAGGTAGGGGCCGGGGTCGACCCCGTGTTCGCGCATCAGCCCGGCCAGGGTGGTGCCGTGGGTTTGCCAGTAATGCAACCGAAGGCGGTCCGCCTCGGCGGCATCCACGCCGAGGGTACGCATCACCCAGTCGGTCATCCGCACTTCGATCAGCGCGAATAGCCGCGCCGAGGGCGGGTAGAGCGTATGGTCGAGGTCGAAGACCCAGGTGTCCACGTGGGAAAAGGCATCTCGTGTCATGACCCCCTGTTAGGCGCAGCGGTGCGGTCCCGCAAGCCTTGCGCTGCGGTCGAAGGGCGGTAAGGTGCGCGTCAGAGAGGAAACCTGCCATGCCGCCGCCCAAACCCGGCTCGACCGATGCCTATACGATGATCCTGGATGCCATCGACTCGGGGATCTACCGCCCCGGCGACCGGCTGGTGGAGAGTGAGCTGGCCGACCGTTTCGGCGTGTCGAGGACCCCGATCCGCGAAGCTTTGCAGCGGCTGGAAACGCAGTCCTTGCTGGCGCGCGACGGGCGCAGTCTGATCGTCGCTTCGCTGGACCATAACCAGACGGCGGAGCTCTATGTCGTGCGCGGTGAGCTGGAGGGCCTGGCGGCGCGGCTGGCCGCACGCCACGCCACGGCTGAAGAAATCCGTGTGCTGCGCGAGATGGTCAGCGCGGATGATGCGCTGGTGGGGGATCCCACGGCGCTTGCCCGGTCCAACCGCCGGTTTCACAAGCAGATTCACCTGGCCTCGCACAACCGCTATCTGGTCCAGCAACTCGACCTCGTCTACCGCTCGATGGCGCTGATGGCGACGACATCGCTGGCCGCTGAGGGGCGCGGCGAGATTGCACAGGCCGAACACGACAAGATCGTCGCGCGGATCGAGGCGCGAGACGAGGAGGGCGCGGACGAGGCGCTGCGCGCGCATATTTCGCTGGCCTTCGTCACGAGGCTCAAGCAGGAGGCCGCGCGGCTGGAGACGGACAGTTGACCGGGCTGACCGGCGGCGCGGAAGACTGCCCATGCGCCGTCTTGTCCCAGAAATGGGGGCTGCCGATGAATTCGTGAAGCGCCTTGCAGGCGGCGACCGCGCCCATCGTGAAGTAGAATGGCATGGTCAGCACCCAGCCCATCAGGTGCCGGCGACCCTGTCCCGATACCGCCACCAGCGCGACGGTCAGGTTGGCAAGCTCGGCGACGATGAAGGTAACGGTCATCAGCCAGGTGACATCGGGACCCAGGGTGTGCGACACTGGGTGCGTGACATCGAAGAACGTGATCCAGAAAGACCACAGCAGCGGCGCGCAGACAAACTGCGAAATCGTCGCCAGAAGCAGGGTCTGAACCCCCCAGAACTTCTTCCACCCCAGATCGCGCAGCAATTGTCGGGGACGGCGCATGTGGACGCACCAGGTGATCAGAAACCCCTTGAGCCAGCGCGAGCGTTGCCGAACCCAGGGCCAGGCCCGGCAATTCGCCTCCTCGAAGGTCACAGTGGGCAGGAGTTCCGTAACATAACCGTGGCGCGCCAGCCGGATGCCCAGGTCTGCATCCTCGGTGACGTTGTGTGCGTCCCAGCCGTGCAGTTTTTCCAGAATGTCGCGGCGAAAGAATAGGGTGGTCCCGCCCAGCGGGATAACCAGCCCCAGGCGCGAGATGCCGGGCAGGATCATCCGCCACCAGGTTGCATATTCTATGGTAAAGCACCGTGCGATCCAGTTCGCCCGGCTGTTGTAGTAGTCGAGTATCCCCTGCAGGCAGGCGACGTTGTCCGGGGCATTTCTGAACCGGGTCACCACCTTCTCGATCTGGTCCGGTTCCGGCGCATCCTCCGCGTCCCAGACGCCGACGATACTGCCCTCGCAGAAATCCAGCGCATAGTTCAGTGCCCGCGGCTTGGTCGTGGGCCCGTCGCCGCGCGGCACTTCAATGACCGTGATCCAGTCGGGCAGATAGGTCTGGGCTATGGTCTCGCGGGTCAGGTGGTCGTCCTCCTCCAGCACGAGGATCACGTTCAACAAGGACTTCGGGTAGGTCAGCCGCGACAACCGCGTGATCAGGGCGCCTGCGATCTCCTTTTCCCGCAGCAGGGGCACCAACATGGAGACGCGGGGCAGGCGGAACGGTCCGACCGGGCAGTGCGGCGGCGGGTGTTTTTCCAGCGACCGGGACATCTGCGCCGCGAAGGCGGCGAGCTTCATCCAGGTGCTCAGCAGCAATGTCCCGAAAGCCCAGAGAATGGCCAGGGTCAGCACCCAGAACGGGGCGGCCAGCAGGGCCAGTGCCAGCAGGGCGGAAATGGCCGCTGCGGCATAGTACCGGGCTTGGCCCGCCGTGCCCCAATTGCGGCAGCTTTCCGCCATCGGCACCCTTTGCGCGGCCTTCGCCGCCAGTTCGGCCCCGTAAAACCGGCCGATGTGCTGGTGGATCTCCCTCCTTTCGCAGATCACCGGCAGCAGCGCGAGCCCCTTCGTTCCGAGGCAGGCGCGCAGCCGGTCGAAGGCGTGGGGGTGGCATGTAGCGACGAGAAGGACACCGCCGACCCGACGCCAGGGGACGACGCCGAAACGCAGACACAGCGTGGCGGGCAGGTCGTGCGCAACACCGGGATCGGGTGGATCGACCGCCAGGGCGACGCGGTGCGCCCGGTGCTGTGCACAGAGCGCCTCAAGTACATCTTCGCGTCCTGCCAGCCCTTCCGCGATCAGGATCTCGCCCAGCGGGGCATCGACGGTCTCTTGCAGGCGCAAGGCGTGGCGCAGATCGTCATCGCAGATGACGCCGTTTTCCAGAAGATACTGCCCCAAGAACGTGCGGGGCGGAGCCGCATGCGCGACCGTCGCCTCTGGCCAGTGCAGGCGAAGGTTGCTCATTCGTTACCAGCCCGACAGTTTCGATCCCGGTCAGGCTAGGGGTAAACAGGTTAAGGCGATATTAAGGCAAGGTTAACAAAGTCTTAACGGCAGAAAGCCGGGCGCGGCCTGATCGGTGTCAGGCCTCTGCCGTGACAGGTCCGCGCTGGGCCATCGCGTCGGCGAACCGCTCGAACAGATAGTAGCTGTCCTGCGGACCGGGCGAGGCTTCGGGGTGGTGCTGCACGGACCACACCGGCCGCCCGTCCAGGCGGATGCCGCAGTTGGACCCGTCGAACAACGACACATGTGTTTCAACGACCCCTTCGGGCAGCGACTGGCCGTCCACCGCGAACCCGTGGTTCATCGACGTGATTTCGACCTTGCCGGTGTCGTTGTCCTTTACCGGGTGGTTGGCGCCGTGGTGTCCGTGGCTCATCTTGACGGTCCTGCCGCCCAGTGCCAGCGCGAGCATCTGGTGGCCAAGGCAGATGCCAAAGACGGGCAGGTCGGTCTTGTCCAGCACCTCGCGGATCATCGGCACGGCATAGGCGCCGGTCGCTGCCGGGTCGCCGGGGCCGTTGGACAGGAACACCCCATCCGGTCGATGCGCCATGATGTCGTCGAAGGTGGCGGAGGCGGGCAGCACCGTCACTTCGCAGCCGGCCGAGGCCAGGCAGCGCAGGATGTTGCGCTTGGCGCCGTAGTCCACCGCTACGACCTTGTGCCTGGGGCGTTCCTGCGTGGGGTAGCCGTCGGGCCAGGCCCAGCGCATCTCGTCCCAGCGGTAGGATTGCGCACAGGTCACGTCCTTGGCCAGGTCGACCCCTTCCAGCCCGGCAAACGACCGCGCGGCGGCGATCAGCGCCTCGATGTCGAAGTTGCCTTCGGGGTCATGGGCCAGCGCCACATGCGGCGCGCCCAGGTGCCGGATCGCGCGGGTCAGGCGCCGGGTGTCCACGCCGCCGATGGCAATGCGGCCCCGTGCCGCCAGCCAGTCCGACAGCGGCTGCACGTTTCTCCAGTTGCTGGGATCGGTGGGCATCCATTTGACAACCATGCCGGCAGCGACGGGATCGCCGGTCTCGTCGTCTTCGGGGTTGGTGCCGACATTGCCGATGTGGGGGAAGGTGAAGGTCACGATCTGCCCGGCATAGGACGGGTCCGTCATGATTTCCTGGTACCCGGTCATGGCGGTGTTGAAGCACAGTTCCGCCGTGGTCTGGCCCGTGGCGCCGAACCCCATGCCGTAGAAAAGCGAGCCATCCGCCAGGGCGAGACAGGCGGTCGGGCGGGGGGAAGTGGGCGCGGACATCGGGGCAGCCTCCGGAACGGGATGTGGCAGGGTAAACGGGTGGCAAACTACTGCCGGTCGCGGGTGGGGTCAAGGCTGGGAGGAAAAACAGATTTGTATTGAAATCAATAGGTTGACGTTGCGCTCTTTGCATTGCCTGTGGCGCAGGCTAAGGCTAAGGTAGGCACTTTGACACCGACAGGACCAAATGGGGGCCTCATGACACTGCGCACGCGCATTTCGGAATCGCTCAAACAGGCGATGAGAGACAAGGACGCCGACCGTCTGTCGACGCTGCGGCTGATCAATGCCGCGATCAAGGACAGGGATATCGCAACGCGTGCCACCGGCAACGACGATGGCGTCGGCGACGACGAGGTGCTGGCGATCCTCGGCAAGATGGCCAAGCAGCGCCAGGAATCGGCCCGCGCCTACGAGGAGGGCGGCCGGCTCGACCTTGCGGAGCGTGAGAACGCCGAGATCGTGGTGATCGAGGAGTTCCTGCCCCGACAGCTCACCGACGCCGAGGTCGCCAAGGCGGTGGACGAGGCAATCGCCACTCAGAACGCCAGTTCGATCCGCGATATGGGCAAGGTGATCGGAACGCTGAAAGACCGCTATACCGGTCGGATGGATTTCGGCAAGGTCGGCCCGATGGTCAAGGAACGGCTGAGCTGACAGGCCCGGATCGGGCGGTGCTCACTCGAAAACCAGCTCGCTGATCGCGGTGTCGTTGTAACGAGTTCCGGGATAGGTGGCGCGGATCGTGAGTGTCAGCCAATCAAGGTTGTCCAGCCCGGTGGTATCGAACCGCTGCATGGCTGATACGTCGCTCAGGCCGATCGACCCTTCGGATCGGTTGGATGCCTCCAGGTAGATCTCGCGCACCCTTGCGTTCTTGAGGAAAATGTCCTGCGATTTGGCATAGCCTGTCACGATCCCGAGGCGGCGGACAGTCGTGGGCCGATCGAAGCTGACGGTGATCTGCCGCCCCTCGCCGGTGCCGCCGACCCCCTCCACCCAGGCGGTGGCGGTGTTGCCGTCGAACATGTTGGTCAGCACGTAGCTGTTGCGCCCCTGCGATCCCAGCGTGGAGGAGGCGCAGACCCGCGCAGATCCGACCGGCAGGGTCAGCTGGCGGCAGGATTCCCCGGCCACGGCGGGCGCGCGGACCGGTGCGGGGGGCGGCGGCGCGGGCTGTCGTGCGACCGGCGTGGCCGGGGCGGACCCCGTCGCGCCGCGGCGGCGCTCCCATCCGCGTTGCACGGCTGCCAGCCGCTGGTGTCGCGGCGGATGCGTGGCTGAGCCCCGTTCGCCAAAGCCTTTCCACAGTGCCTGCGTCTCGTCCAGCGTCGCGCCCAGGGCGGCGAGGGTGAAGCCCGCGTATTCATCCGCCTCCAGCTCCGTGGGCGGGCGCGATCCGCCTGCCGTGATCGTATGGCCCTGCAGATGGTGCCCGACCTCGTGGGCCATGACGGCATAGAGCTGCCACTTGCTGTCCGGCCGGTCCCGATAGGTGCGCATCCAGACCGGATTGAAGGCGAGGTAACGCTGCTCGTCAATGATCACAGCGGCGGCATTGCCGACTTCCTGCGTCTCGACCACCTGGAAATTGGGGGCAAGCCCGGACACGCCCAGAATGTCGTTCACCACCGACCAGACCTCCTGCACGGAAAAGCTGTCAGCGTCGGCAAAGGGCGACACCTCTATCTCTACCTTCTGGCAGCCCAGAATGGTGCAGGCGATCTGTTCCTCGGCCCAGGCCGGGAGGGCCAGCAACACGGACAGGGCAAGCGGGGCTTTGGCAAAGGGGGGCATGGCGTTCTTTGCAACCTGCCCAGACTTAATCGCGTGAGGCATGCCCGCAACACCCCCCAAACAGGGGGTCAGCGCCGCAGGGATCTGTTGAGGTCGTCAAAAAGCGCGATGCGCTCTTCCTCGCTCAGGAAGCGGCCGATCTCGACCTCGCGGCCATGTCCGGACAGGGTGATATAGTGCGGCACCGGGCCGTCCTTTTCGTACTTCGTGACCCTGGTCCAGTAGCGGTTGCAATCCCACTCCTTCACCTCGCCCTTCGGCGTGCGGTGGGTCAGCCGGGCCATATCCGCGTCCAACGTCAGGATTTCCTCGATCTGGCGGGACCGGTGGTTGGCCTGAAGGGCAAAATAGATGCCCCCGACCGCAGCCAGCATGAAGGGCAAAAGCCCCCACAGCAGGATCGTGCCCAGCAGCGGGAGTGTGGGGATCAGGATCAGGGTGAAAGTGGTCAGGACGAAGGCCGCAAACCCCCGAGCGGGCAGCGATTGATGCGGCCAAAGGCGCATACGCTGCGGCGACTCATCGGGGTTTGTGGTCCATTCGTAGGGCATGAGCGAATGATAGCCGCCTCGCAGGCGGTGGCAATGCGGCACCTGCGCCCACCATCGCATCGGCGCGCCGGGGCTGGCCCGGCACGTCCGGGGCAGGGTCAGGACAGATGGGCGCGCAGCATCCAGGCGAATTTTTCGTGCGTCTGACCGCGGGCGATGCACAGGTCCTCGGTCAGCGTGTCGCCCTGTCCGGCAGCCAGTTCACCTGCGCCCGCCAATGTCTCGGCCAGCGTTTCCTGCGCGTCCTTCAGCAGTCTGATCATCTCTTCGGCGGCGGGCGTGCCTTCGACCTCGGCCACCTTGGAGCGTTTGATCATGCCTGCCAGCGTCCCTTCTGCGTGGCCCTGAAGCGCCTTGACCCGCTCGGCCAGGTCGTCCTGAGCGACGAAATGATCCTCGTAAATGGTCTGGAACAACGCGTGCAGCGGGCCAAAGGCCATGCCGGTGACGTTCCAGTGGAAGTTCTGCGCGAGCATTGTGGTTACGGCGGTTTCCGCAACGCATTGGTTCAGCGCCTCGATGATCTGTGCGCTGGCATCGGTGGAAAGGGTCTGTGCTGTTTGGGTCATCCTGGCCTCCTGCAATTCAAAATGGGTGCTGGCTGGCATCCCGCTGGCTCGCACCAACTGAAATAGAGAGCACCGGCTGGTTTGGCAAGTCGATTTAGAATTATTCTAAACTTGTTCCGTGCTCGCGAAGACGCTGTTCAGCAGAAAAATCAGGTTCCGCCGTGCAGAGCGGTGTACGCGCGAATGCAGAAGGAACGTCACGCTGGCGGTGTCGTCGGTCCTGAGGCTGCGGGCGAGGGCCAGTAACCAGTTTTCGTCAAAGGAGGTCTCGTGCTCGTCCTCGCGGTAGAACACAGGTCGCCGTCCCAGCGCCTGCTGCAGACCGAGGATCAGCACCTCACAGGCTGCCTGTGCCGCCACCTGCCTGTTGCCCGACAGCGCCGCGCAGGCGCCAAAAAGATCGACGTAGGACTTGCACCGACTGTCCCGCGCGATGCGGCGCAGAAGCGTCAGCGCAGCGGGCCGGTCGGTCACGTCCGCCGGGTCGAAACGATCGTCGTGTGATATCCTGTGCCGTATCGCGCTCATGCCGCCTTGTCCCCGTCCAGCACCGACAGGCGGACCTTTTTCTTGTGGCAGCGGGTCGCATAGGCCTTGTCCCAATGGCTGTAGCGGCCCATCACAGCCTGTTGCGCCACCAGCAGTTCGACAAAGGCTTCCCGCTCGGCATTCTTCTTGAGGCCCTTGAACAGGGATTTCTGCGCCTTGGTCATGGAGCATCCGATGCAATGGCCTTCGCGTTTGAATTTGCAGACGTCGATGCAGGGGCTGGGAACTTTGGTCATGGTCATCTCGCTTGAAGGGGGCTGGCCCGGTCTGGCTAGGGGGTTGGATCAGTGAAGCGTGCGGTCCCTTTGGGGCAGGGCGGCGTCGTGGGGCGGTGGGGGCTGGCGGGCGATGCACTGCATCGCCAGCCCGACCTGAGCCGCCATCAGCGCCACATGTTCCGCCTGGGAGGCGGGCACAAGCAGGCTGGCCACCATCGCCGCTTCGGCCAGGTTGCCGCGCGCCGCCTCCCGCACGAGGGTTTGCAGCACCGCCTCGTCCGAGCCGATGCAGTCGCAGCCAAGGCTATGTCGTACCAGTGGCCTGCGCGCATAGGCGCAGAGCGCGGTCAGCAGTCTTTCGAACTGGCGTACCTCTGCCTGACCGCCCGCAGCGCCGAAACAGCGGGCAAAGCCGGTGCCGACCTTGGCCTGCCCCTCAAGGCTGTCCATCCACAGCCGCATCGACAGGATCAGCTCCGCCTCCCAGGGCGGGACATGGGTCAGCCGGCCGACGACCGTGCTGCCGGGGCTATCCACCGCGTCGGTCATTTTGTCAAAATCAGCTTGCCTGCGCGGGTGATGCGCAGAATGTAGGTTTGGCCGTCCAGCACGATGTTCGCCTTTTCGCCATTCACCACCAGATCGCGGGCGTCATAGACAGCGGTGTCGTCGGTTCGGGTCTCGGGGGGGGAGGACGGCAGGTTCGGCATCAGGATCATTGTGCGGCCTCCCGACCAGGGGTGCGGCCCCGCTGCATGTCGATCAGCTGTTCCAGGGCGAGGCCGTGGATGCTGGCGCAGTCGCCTGCTGACTGCACGATCTCGCGCCAGGCTGGCCCGACATCGGGGTGCGTATGCTCTGGGGTGTCACGCTCGGGTGTGGTCACGTCTGTCTCCTTTTCGTGAACATCCGGGCTGCCTTGGGCGGTGGCTTGGACGGTGTGAAAAATCTTAGCGTTATGGTCGGGTATCCTCTGATGAGTAGCTATTCTGACTTATTTAGTCAAGAAAGGTTGCGCGCATATTTTGCGGTATGCGCGGTCCCACAGAAGCGGCATGAGGCAGGACATAGGGCACCCCCGCGGCAGGCGGACAGCAGACCCGCAGCCTGCAGCCATAAGCCCGCGACAGGGTGTCATCCGTCAGCACCTCGGCAGGCGTGCCAAAGGCCAGGCGCCGCCCCTCCGCCAGTATCGCCACCCGGTCGGCATAGAGCGCGGTCAGGTTCAGGTCATGCATCACCGCGATCACGCCGCCGCCGTCGCGGGCAAACTGCCGGGCGATCTCCATCACCTGCAGTTGATGGGCGATATCGAGGCTTGAGACAGGTTCATCCAGCAAAAGCCAGCGCGGCTGACCCTCCTCTACCGGTGCCCAGACCTGCGCCAGCACGCGGGCCAGCATGACGCGCTGCGCCTCGCCGCCCGACAGGTCCTGAAAGCTGCGGTCGGCGTAATGGGCCAGACCGACCCGCGCCAATGCCTGCATCGGCACCTCGTCCAGGGCACCGGCGGTGCCGGTCTGTTGGCCCAGGCGCACCACCTCGATCACACTGAAGGGAAACGCCAGCACGGAGGCCTGCGGCAGCACCGCCCGCCGTGCCGCCAGTTGCCAGGGTTTCAGGGTGGTGATGTCCTCTCCGTCCAGGGTGATCCTGCCCCGGCAGGGCAGCGCGGCGGTGATGGCACCCAGCAGGGTGGATTTGCCCGACCCGTTCGGACCAACGATGGCGGTCAGCTCTCCGGCCCGGGCGGTCAACGTGACGCCCCGCAGGGCGGCGCGGGACCCGTAGGAGACGTGGATGTCTTCGGCCAGCAGGCTCATGTCGCCACAAGCCCCTTGCGCCGCAGCAGGATCCACAGGAACACCGGCGCGCCCAGCACGGCGGTCACGATGCCGATGGGCAGCTCCGCCGGCGCGATGATCACCCGCGCGATGACGTCGGCGAGGATCAGGAAGGTCGCGCCCAGCAACGCCGCGTTGGGCAGGAGGGGCCGGTGGTCCGGCCCCGATGCCAGCCGCAGCAGGTGGGGCACGACGATCCCGATAAAGCCGATCCCGCCCGATACGGCGACGGCCGCGCCGGTGGCGCCTGCCACCGCGAGGATGGCGACGGACTTCATCCGCTGTACGTCGATCCCGATATGCGCCGCCGTGGCTTCGCCCAGGGCCAGGCCGTTCAGCGCCCGGCCAAGTCTCAGCGCGACAACGAGCGACAGCAGCATCAGCGGCCCCGCCGCCAGCACCTTGGCCCAGCTTGCACCGGCCAGAGATCCCAGTCCCCAGAAGGTCAGGTCCCTAAGTTGCTGATCGTCGGCGATATAAACCAGGATGCCCGACAGCGCACCGGCCAACGCCCCCAGCGCGATACCGGCCAGCAGCATGGTCGCGACGCAGGTCCGCCCGTTCCGGGTCGACACGCGGTAGAGCAGCAGCGTCGACCCCCAGCCGCCCAGAAAGGCCGCGATCGGGGTCAGCTGGTGGCCGGTGAGTTCGGTGATCCAGCCGGGCAGCAGCGCGCCCAGCACGATCGCCAGGATCGCGCCCAGACCGGCCCCCGCGCCGACACCGACGATGCCCGGATCGGCCAGCGGGTTGCGGAACAGGCCCTGCATCACCGCACCGGACACGGCCAGGGCCGCGCCCACCAGCACGCCCATCGCAAGACGGGGCAGGCGGATATCGAACAGCACGACATGCTCCATCCGGGTCAGGGGTTGGCCCTGCACCAGTTTGCCCGCCAGTGTCGAAAGGGTCACATCCGTCGCCCCGACCTGCAGGCTTGCAAGGCAGGCCAGCGCAAGTGCGACAGCAAGCCATCCGTGCAGGGCCCGCGCCCGCGACAGGCGGTCGCGCGGGGCGGTGGGGATCACATCTGACAACGCGGCCACGGCTCAGCCTTCCGGCGCGTAAAGTGCTGCGTTCAACGCGCGGACCGCGTCGGCGGTGCGCGGACCAAATCCCAGCATCAGCAACCCGTCCATCCGGATCGCCGCGCGGTCCCGGGCCGCGGGGGTGAGGCGGATCGCGGGCAGGGCGAACAATTCGTCGTCTCCCGGCCCGTGGTCGCCGCCCCGGTCCATCATCAGGATCACGTCCGGCGCGGCCTGGCCGACCGCTTCCTCGCTGATCTGGCGATACCCGCTGAAGCCGGAGACGGCATTCTGCCCGCCCGCCATGCGGATCAGAGCATCTGCCGCCGTGTCGGTGCCGGCGACGTTGATCCTGCCGCCCTGGGTCGAGAGCACGAAAAGCACACGCTTTGTGTCCCCGCGGGGACGCGCCGCCTCTGCCATCGCCTGCGCCAGCGCGGCCTTGACCTCTGCGGCCAGTTTCCCGGCTGCGTCGGGGACGTCAAGTGCGTTCCCGATCACCCTGATCTTGTTGAGTATTCCTTCTGCGGTGGGCGTGTTCGGCACCGCCACGAAATCGACGCCCGCGGCGCGGATGACCTCCAATGTCTCGGGCGGGCCAGCCCCTTCCTCGGCGAGGATCAGCGCGGGGTCGACCGACAGCACACCCTCGGGCGACAGGGCGCGCATGTAGCCCACGTCGGGCAGGGCGGCGATGGCGGGTGGATAGGTCGACGTCGAATCGCGTGCCTTCAGCCTGTGGCCCTGACCCAGCGCCACCGCGATCTCTGTCACCGATCCGCCGATGGCCAGCACATCCGCCTGCTCCGCGCGCAGGGGCGGTGCGGTGAAGGTCAGGGCAGCCAGCGCGGCGAGGACGGTTCGGCGGATGAACGGGCGGGTCATGCCGCCACCTCTGTCAGGCCGGGCAGGTCCGAGACGATGCGGCCCCAGTCGGGCCGCGAATCCCGACCTTCCTTGCCGACACCGAAGGTCTGGAAGATCAGGCCACCCTCTGCATCAAAGGCTTCGACCGATACCGCCGGGCCGCGTTGCGTCGGCTTCTCCACGGCCCATAGCTCGGCGATCTTGTCGAGCCGAAGGTGCAGGTTGAAGCCGGGATCCATGACGTTCTGCCAGGGCCCGGTGGGGTGCAGGTTTACGACCGGCCCGGTGTGGATCTGGATACAGCCGCGATTGCCGACAAAGATCATCACGTCGACGCCCGCGTCGCGCACCGTCTGCAGCATGGTGTCGGAGGCACGGGGATCCAGCCGCCGCACGAAGGGGGCACCGGCGATGCGGTAGGCGCCCAGGCGGTTCATGCCCAGCTTGGCGCACAGGCGCAGGAACTGGTGCGTGTCGGTCAGCCGGCGCCATTCCGCGCGCAGCACCTCGACCTTGTCCAGGCGGGACCGCGCCGCTTCCACCGGTTGGCGCGTGGCGAGAAGCAGGCGTTCGGGCTGATCCTGCGTGGCGAGTGCTGCCAGCACGTCGGCCCAGGCATCCTGGTTGGACCCGTCGCGCAGGTGGATTTTGTGAACCGCGTCGCCTGCCGCATCGAAGATCTGCAATGACCGGCGCGGGCCCTGCTCGGACTCCGTCTCGACCGCGAAGGCATGTTTCCAGTGTGCCGGAAAGATGCGCAGGTCGATGTTTTCGGTCAGTGTCATCGCCGCATGTTTGCCGGGATGGTAGTTGCCGTAGGTGCCGATCTTTTCGTGAACGCAGGCTGCCACACGCGTCAACGCCATGACCTCGCCCAGCGTCTCGGCGGCGGGGATGATCAGATCAGGGTGCGCGTCGATGTGGGTCACCCCCTTGCCGGTCAGCGCGGCGGCAAGCTGTGCCTCCGGCAGGGCCAGCCGGTCGGCGGCGTCGCGCCTGCGCATCTTGGGGTGGTCGTCCAGGAAGGCACGGATAGAAGCGGGGGGCATGTCGGTCATGGGCGTCCTCGGCGTTGAAGGGGTCCGATGGCTGCGCCCGTGGGTCCGGTACGTGGCTTCGTAAATTACTTGACTAATTTACTCTGATAATTAATAGCCTGCAACCCAGATGATCGAGGTCATCGACGAAAATTCCCAAACCCGCCGCGCCAGCCTCAGCAAGCTTCGGCTTTTCATATCTGAAGGATGGCTTTTCATGTTCACCTCTCTTTTGCGCGGGTCGACCGCGCTTGTTTGCCTGTCGCTCGCCAGCCCCGCCCTGGCGCAGGACGACGACACACCCGGTTTTCTGGGTACGCTTGTCCTGACTGCCGGCAAGCGCGATCTCAGCTACGGTACGGCACTGGCCCGGACGGTGGTGGACGAGGAAGAAATCGCTGACCGGCAGGCGGGGACCGTGGCGCAGCTCATCGATTCGGTGCCGGGTGTTTCGCTGGTGAACGGGACCACGCCGCAGGGGTCGGGGATCAACATCCGTGGCTTCGGCGCGAACACGACTTACGGGTCGGACCAGAAGATCGCCGTGCTGGTGGATGGCGCCAGCGTCGGATCCGAAGAACTGTACCGCATCGGCACGCAATTGTTCACCGACCCGATGCTGTACCGCCGCGTCGAGGTGCTGCGCGGCACCATCGGCAGCTTTGCCTACGGCGCTGGTATCGTCGGCGGGGTGGTCAAGCTGGAGACCAGGGACGCCTCCGATTTCACCGGCGGCGTGCCGGGCTTTGGCGGGTCCCAGACGTTCGAGTACAGCAGCAACGGGGACGGCAAGGTCAGTTCGACAAATCTGGCCTGGATGCCGACGCCGCGCGCCGAATTCCTGCTGAACTATTCCTTCCGGGATCAGAACGATCTGCAATCCGGGGATGGTGCCGTGATCGGCAACAGCGCGTTCCAGACGCCATCCTATCTGGCCAAGGGGAAATTCACCTTTGGGCAGGACGATGCGCAATCGCTGACCTTCAGCCATTCGCGCACCGTGGCGGACGACAAGGATGTGCCCTATGATCAGTTCGATACCACGGGGGGCAGTTTCGGCAATGTGGACCGGCTGACCGATACGGCCCAGACCGTGCTGGAGTACCGGTTCAACCCCGCCAGCGACCTGATCGACCTGCGCGCAAATCTGTCCTACGCGGATCAGATCATTGAATACGACTATGTGCCGGGGTCTTCACCGCTGGAAGGGACGCCGTCCTTCCCGCGCCTTCTGGCTACGGTAAACGCGGACCAGCACTATGAAACAACGAAGCTGACCGTCAGCAACCGCGCCCTGTTCCAGACCGGTGCAGTATCGCATGACATGCTGGCCGGACTCGAGGTTCAGCGGCGCGACAGGGCCGACAACACCGCTGCAGGCGCGCCCGGTGGCCACGACAACCGGCAGGCGCTCTTCGTGGTGGATGAAATGTCGGTGGGGCGGTTCACCATCACACCCGCCCTGCGCTACGAGGCGTCGCGCATCACCTCGGCGCTGCCGCTTGCGGGGGTGGCGGACAGCTATGACAAGGACGCGCTGATGGGCGGGCTGGCGCTGGCCTATGATTTCGGCAATGGCCTCTCTGTCTTTGGCAGTGCGGCCTATACGGAATCGCTGCCGATCATCGACGATCTGGGCACCAGCGCCACCGCGCAGCGGCGCATCGCAACGGCGGAAAAATCCCACACGCTGGAATTCGGCGCGGCGTATACAGGAGGGGCTGTGTTCACGGCGGACGACAGTCTGACGGTCCGGGGCAATCTATATCACACCACGCTGCGCGACATCACCAGCTACGTGGTGGCTGGTGGCATGGGGCCGGACCTTGAGAGCGTCGAGTCGAAGGGGGTCGAGCTGGAAGCCTCTTACGGTACGGCGGAGGGGATCTATGCGGACCTTTCGGGGCATATCGGGGAGGGGACCGAATTCAACCCCGGCGGCACCTCCGCGATCTGGCGCAACAGTCCGGCGGACCGGGTGCAGCTGACCCTGGGCAAACGCTGGGGCGATGACTTTGACCTGAGCTGGGAGGTCGTGCATGCCGCCGACCGGCGGGATGCACTGGGGGCTGCGCTGCCCGACCGGACCTCGCATAACCTGCGCGCCACCTGGCGGCCGGACCGGGGGTGGCTGGACGGGACCGAACTGCGCTTTGGTGTCGAGAACCTGTTCGACGAGGATTTCGTCGGGCATCTGTCCTCTCCCACCCGGAAGGCACCGGGGCGGACGCTGAAGGTGTCGCTGACGACACGGTTCTGATCGGCGGGGCCGGGGCGGCGGCGGGGGCGCGGGGCTCAGCCTTCGCTTGCGCCGCCGCTGTCGCCGATCAGGTCCCAGCGGTTGCCAAAGCAGTCGCGGAACACAGCCACGGTCCCGTACACCTCTTGCCGGGGCGTTTCTTCGAAGGTGACACCTTTGGCGCGCAAGGCATTGTAATCCCGTTCGAAATCGTCTGTTTGCAAGAACAGCCAGACCCGCCCCGCGCCCTGGTTGCCGATGGCCGCCCGCTGCGCTTCACCATCCGCCCGCGCAAGGATGAAGCCGCTGCCGCCGCCGGTCGGTGTGACGCGAACCCAGCGTTTGCGGCCCTGATCAATGTCCTCTGCCAGGACAAAACCAAGTGTGCCGCAGTAATATGCGATGGCTTCGTCATAGTCCGGGACGATCAGTGTCAGGGCCGACAGCCGCATCGGGACCTCCGGGCGGTTCCTTTCATTCGAACTCCACCAGCAGGTCCTTGGCGTCGATCTGCGCGCCGGGCTGGACATGCACCGCCTTGACCGTCGCTTCGCGCTCGGCGTGGATGCCGGTTTCCATCTTCATCGCCTCTATGGTCAGCAGCAGGTCGCCCTGTTTGACCTTCTGGCCCACGGCCGCCGCGACCGAGGCGACGACACCCGGCATCGGCGCGCCGACATGTTTGTCATTGCCCGCTTCCGCCTTGGGGCGCTTCGCGGCGGTGCCCGCGACCTTGCGGTCCGGCACCCGGATCACGCGGGGCTGGCCGTTGAGTTCAAAGAACACCTTGACCTCTCCGTCCTCCGTCGTTTCGCTGAGCGCCTGCATCCGGATTTCCAGCGTCTTGCCGGGGTCGATTTCGGCCGAAATCTCTTCGGACGGCTCCATCCCGTAAAAGAAGGCGGAGGTGGGCAGCGTCCGGACCGGGCCGTACTGCTGATGGCGTTCCATGTAGTCGGTAAAGACCTTGGGATACATCAGGTAGCCGCAAAGATCCTCTTCGTCGATCTCCACATCGTCGAACTTCTCCGACAGCTCCTTGCGGGTCGCTTCCAGGTCGACCGGCTTGAGGTGTTTTCCCGGCCGCTCCAGGTTCGGTTTCTCTCCCTTGAGCACCTTTTTCAGGATCTTTTCGGGAAAGCCACCCGGCGGCTGGCCCAGGTTGCCGCGCATCATGTCGATCACGGAATCGGGAAAGGACACATCGGTTTCAGGGTCTTCGACCTGCGCGCGGGTCAGGCCCTGGCTGACCATCATCAGCGCCATGTCACCCACGACCTTGGAGCTTGGCGTGACCTTCACGATATCGCCGAACATTTGGTTCACGTCGCGGTAGGTGCGGGCGACCTGGGGCCAACGGTCATCCAGCCCCATGGACGACGCCTGTGCCTTGAGGTTGGTGAACTGGCCGCCGGGCATCTCGTGCAGGTAGACTTCGGAGGAGGGCGCCTGCATCCCGGTCTCGAACGCGGCGTAATGCGCGCGCACCTCTTCCCAATAGTCCGAGATCTCGCGGATGGCGGACATGTCCAGCCCGGTGTCGCGGTCGGTATGTTGCAGCGCCGAGACGACCGATCCCAGGGTGGCCTGAGAGGTGTTCCCGGACAGCGCATCCATCGCACAATCCACGGCGTCCACCCCGGCCTCTGACGCGGCGAGAATGGTGGCGCAGGCAATGCCTGCCGTGTCATGGGTGTGGAAGTGGATCGGCAGACCGACCTCTGTTTTCAGCGCCGTCACCAGCGCCCGCGCCTGTGCGGGTTTCAGCAGCCCCGCCATGTCCTTGAGGCCCAGCACATGGGCGCCCGCAGCCTTCAGGTCCTGACCCATCTTGACGTAATACTTCAGGTCGTACTTGGCCCGGTCGGGATCATAGATGTCGCCGGTATAGCAGATCGTGCCCTCGCAGACCTTTTCCGCCTCGATCACCGCGTCCATGGCGACGCGCATGTTTTCCACCCAGTTCAGGCTGTCGAAGACGCGGAAGACGTCCACGCCCGAGCTGGCGGCGGTTTTCACGAAATGCTGCACCACGTTGTCGGGATAGTTGGTGTAGCCCACCCCGTTGGAGGCGCGCAGCAGCATCTGGGTCATCAGGTTGGGCATGCGTTCGCGCAGGTCGCGCAGGCGTTGCCAGGGGCATTCCTGCAAGAACCGGTAGGCCACGTCGAAGGTGGCACCGCCCCAGCATTCCACGCTGAAAAGCTGCGGCAGGTTGGCGGCATAGGCGGGCGCCACCTTGATCATGTCATGGCTGCGCATCCGCGTGGCCAAGAGCGACTGATGCCCGTCGCGCATGGTGGTGTCGGTGATCAGCAACTGGCGCTGCTGGCTCATCCAGTCGGCGACGGCCTGCGGGCCTTTCTGCTCCAGCAGGTTGCGGGTGCCCATCATCGGCTCGCCCCGTGTCGCGGGCGGTTTGGGGTCGCGCAGCTGCGAGGGCGGGCGGGCGTGGCCCTTTGTCTCCGGATGGCCGTTCACGGTGATGTCCGCGATATAGGTCAGTACCTTGGTGCCCCGGTCGCGGCGCGAGGAAAACTGGAACAGCTCCGGCGTCTCGTCGATGAACTTGGTGTGGTAGGTATTGTCCAGGAAGGTCGGATGTTTCAGCAGGTTCTCGACAAAGGCGATGTTGGTGCTGACACCCCGGATGCGGAATTCGCGCAGGGCGCGGTCCATCCGGGCGATGGCCATTTCCGGCGTGGGCGCCTTGGCGGTGATCTTGGTCAGCAGGCTGTCGTAGTAGCGGGTGATCACACCGCCCGCATAGGCGGTCCCGCCGTCCAGGCGGATGCCCATGCCCGTGGCAGAGCGGTAGGCGGTCAGACGGCCATAGTCGGGAATGAAGTTGTTCTGCGGGTCCTCGGTGGTGATCCGGGTCTGCAGCGCATGGCCGGTCAGCTTGACGTCATCCTGGCTGGCCTTGCCGGTGGCTTCGGCAATCGTCTTGCCCTCGGCGATGAGGATCTGCGCCCGCACGATGTCGATGCCGGTGACTTCCTCGGTCACGGTGTGTTCCACCTGCACGCGGGGGTTCACCTCGATGAAGTAGAATTTCCCGTCTTCCATATCCATCAGGAACTCGACGGTGCCGGCGCATTCGTAATCCACATGGGCGCAGATCTTGCGGCCCATCTCGCACAGCTCCGCACGCTGGGCGTCGCTGAGGTACGGGGCGGGCGCGCGCTCGACAACCTTCTGGTTGCGACGCTGGACGGAGCAGTCGCGTTCATACAGGTGGTAGATCTCGCCATGTTTGTCGCCCAGGATCTGCACCTCGACATGGCGGGCCTTGAGGATCATCTTTTCCAGGTAGCCTTCGCCGTTGCCGAAGGCGGCCTCGGCCTCGCGCCGCCCCTCGCGGATTTTCTCTTCCAGCTCCTCTTCCTTCATGATCGGGCGCATGCCGCGTCCGCCGCCGCCCCAGGATGCCTTGAGCATGAAGGGATAGCCGATTTCCCTCGCCTCGGCGCGGATCGCGTCCATGTCGTCGCCCAGCACCTCCGACGCGGGGATGACCGGCACGCCCGCCTCGATTGCCACCCGCCGCGCGCTGGCCTTGTCACCCAGCGCCCGCATGGTTTCGGCGCGCGGGCCGATGAAGGTGATCCCGTTCTGCACGCAGGCGTCCACCAGATCGGGGTTTTCCGACAGCAGCCCATAGCCGGGGTGGATCGCGTCCGCGCCGGACGCCTTGGCCACGCGAATGATCTCGTCAATGCTGAGATAGGCCGCGACCGGCCCCAGCCCCTCACCGATGCGATAGGCCTCGTCCGCCTTGAACCGGTGCAGACCCAGCTTGTCCTCTTCGGCAAAGACGGCGACCGTCTTTTTTCCCATCTCGTTTGCGGCGCGCATGATGCGGATGGCGATTTCGCCACGGTTCGCAATGAGTATCTTGGAAAATTCGGTCATTTCTGTCTTCCTTTGAACGGTTCTGTTCATATCCTGATCGCGTTGCACTCTAATCGTGCTGCGCTGCGGCGCAAGCGGAAGCTCACACGCCGCTCCGGCTTTGGCAAGCCGTGCTGCGGCGTCCCGGCGCGGCAATGCGACTCTAGGATAGTAGAATCGGCTCGGGCAGGGCGCTGAGGTCGGACAGGCCCAGCTGACCCATGTTCGAGATCATGTCCCTGGCCAGAATGTCGATCAGATGATCGACCCCGCGCGGCCCGAGGGCGCCCAGTGCAAAGTGGAAGGCCCGCCCCAGCATGACGAAATCGGCCCCCAGCGCCAGCGCGCGCAGGATGTCGAGCCCGCCCTCGATCCCGCTGTCAAAGATCAGCGGCAGAGCCGTGGCGGCGCGGATGTCCGGCAGCGCCTCGATGCTGGCGGGGGCGCCGTCGAACTGGCGGCCGGCGTGGTTTGACACCCAGACCGCGTCGATGCCCATCTGTTCCAGCCGCACCGCATCGTCGGGGCGCATCACGCCCTTGACGATGAACGGCCCCTCCCAGGCGTCGCGCAGCCAGGCGACGTAATCCCAGTCCGGCGCGGTGCGCAGCAGATAGCCCATGTGTGCGGTCGGCGGCAGGTTCGCGGTGGCATCGGTGACGTATTTGTCCAGCCCGCGCATGTGGGGCATCCCCCGTTTCGCCGTCTGCCAGGCCCAGGCGGGTCGTGTCGCCACCTGCGCCAGCAGACGCGGTGTCAGCCGGGGCGGGTTCGTCAGCCCCGAGCGGACCTGCCGTTCGCGTCGTGACGAGGCGGGAACATCCACCGTCAGGATCAGCGTGCCGAAACCGGCCTTGCGCGCGCGGTCCAGCATGTCGGCGCGAATTTCGGGGTCGCGGGGGGGATACAGCTGGAACCAGGCGTGCTGGCCCAGGTGGGGGGCGATGTCCTCGGGGCCCTGGGTGGCGACGGTAGAGATGCAATAAGGGATCTCGCGGCGTGCGGCGGCGCGGGCCAGGTGGCTTTCCGCACCCGGCCAGATCAGCCCTGACATGCCGATCGGCGCGATGCCAAAGGGGACGGGAAAGGTCTGGCCCAGAAACTGCGTGGTCAGGTCCGGCGAGACTTCGCCATGCAGGGCCGAGGGCATCATCCCGATTCGGTCCAGCGCGGTGCGATTGCGCGCCTTGGCGGCTTCGGTCCCGGTGCCGCTGTCGAGGTATTCCCATACGAAGGGCGGAATGCGCCGCTTGGCGCGGGTGCGAAGGTCGGCTATTGCCGGGTATCTGTTGTCAAGGTCCATGCGGCATTTGTGCCAGGACCATTCCGAATGTCCAGATGGCGGGTTGCAACCACCCGCTGTCGCGTTGAGCGATCGTGCAGGCGTCAGGCGTCAGGTGGCGCCGTCGGAGACCTTGTCTTGCTCCGGCGCAGTTTCGATCAGACTGACAAGGGCCGAAATGGCGAAGTCGACCTCGTCCTTCGTACCACTGCCGGGGTTGCCATTCCCGATCAGGTGGAGCGGCCTGCGGCCTACCGCGCGTGTACCCCGTTCGGCCATACGACGCTCGGCCGAAGTGCGGATGTCGTTCAGCCGCGAATCGATCGTGCGGCACAGGCCTGCCAGCATCCCGGCGGACCCGGCCAGAATGTCCGGCGAATAGAGACCCTGTTCAACCGCCTCCAGCAGGGCGGAAACCTTGCCCAGTTCGCAGCCCGAGGTCGCGGCGAGAAAGCGCATGTCCTCGAAGGCGATCTCGTCATGGTCGTCATGTTCGACCCGTTCCAGCATGACGGCGCTGCCGACAATCCGGTCGGGGCCATCGGCCATTGGCATGTACTGCAGGGTGGTGTCCCAAATCATCGACCCCCGCGGCAGGCTCAGTACCTCGCGGTATTGCTGGGTCGCTTTCTCCGTCAGGCATCTTTCGTAGTTCTTGCCAACTGCTTCTGCCTGTTTCGCCGACAACAGGTCGGTGATCGGTCGGTTGATCACCGCCTCCATCGCCATGCCGCTTTCCGCTTCGTGTCGCTGGTTGAGAGCCAGGATTTCGAATGTATCGGTATCCCGGTAGCGTTGCGCGATGAACATGGGCACATTGAACCTGTTCATCTGCCGCTTCAGGCGTTGCGCATCGGTCGTAGTGAACATTGCCTAGTCCTTGTTTGTTTCTTCTGGTTTTGCCCAAGCTATCTGCAAATCGGTTAGGGATTGGTAAACGGCTAAAAGCTGCTGAAAATTATTCTTTATCAATATGTTACGAAAATCCTAACAACGCCCGTCAGGTCTGGGCCGCGCGCCGTGAACATAATGAGAACTCGGCTTTCCATCGGGGCCGCAACCCGCTATGTTTTGGCCATGAGCAGCTTTGATGAAATGGACGCCTTCGAAGGCGCATCGCTGTCGGCCCGCGCGATGGCGGCGCGACCGCAGCCCTACCTGGACGGATTGAACCCGGCGCAACGCGCCGCGGTGGAACAGCTGGATGGCCCCGTGCTGATGCTGGCGGGGGCCGGCACCGGCAAGACCAAGGCGCTGACCACGCGGATCGTGCATCTGATGAACACCGGGCGCGCGCGGCCGAACGAGATTCTGGCGGTGACATTCACCAACAAGGCGGCGCGCGAGATGAAGAACCGCGTAGGCCAGATGATGGGGCGCGAGGTCGAGGGGATGCCCTGGCTGGGCACGTTCCACGCCATCTGCGTGAAACTGCTGCGCCGACATGCCGAACTGGTGGGCCTGAAATCGAACTTTACCATTCTGGACACGGACGATCAGCTGCGCCTGCTGAAACAACTGGTCGCGGCCGAGAACATCGACGACAAACGATGGCCCGCCCGGATGCTGGCCGGGATCATCGACGGCTGGAAGAACCGTGCGCTGACGCCGGACAAGGTGCCCGCCGCCGATGCGGGGCTCTACAACCACCGCGGGACCGAGATTTACGATCAGTATCAACGCCGGCTGGTCGATCTGAACGCGGTCGATTTCGGCGATCTGCTGCTGCATATGGTGACAATCTTTCAGAAGCACCCGGATGTGCTGGAGCAGTATCAGCGTTGGTTCAGATATATCCTGGTGGACGAATACCAGGATACCAACGTGGCCCAGTACCTGTGGCTGCGGCTGCTGGCGCAGGGGCACCGCAACATCTGTTGTGTGGGCGACGACGACCAGTCGATCTATGGCTGGCGCGGGGCGGAGGTGGGCAACATCCTGCGTTTCGAGACCGATTTCCCCGGTGCGCATGTGGTCAAGCTGGAGCAGAACTACCGCTCTACCCCGCATATCCTGGCGGCCGCCTCCGGCGTGATCGCGGGCAACGAGGGGCGGCTGGGCAAGACGCTCTGGACCGAGGCCGAAGAGGGCGAAAAGGTGCGCCTGATCGGCCATTGGGACGGTGAGGAAGAGGCCCGCTGGATCGGCGAGGAAATCGAGGCGATGCAGCGCGGCACCCGCGGGATGGACGCGGTCGGGCTCGACTCCATGGCGATTCTCGTGCGCGCCTCGCATCAGATGCGCGCCTTCGAGGACCGGTTCCTGACGATTGGCCTGCCGTACCGTGTCATCGGCGGGCCGCGCTTTTACGAGCGGTTGGAGATCCGGGACGCGATGGCCTATTTCCGGGTGGTGACGTCGCCCGACGACGATCTGGCGTTCGAGCGGATCGTGAACACGCCCAAGCGCGGCCTGGGCAATGTGGCGCAGCAGAAGATCCAGACCACCGCCCGCGAACACGGCGTGAACCTGGTTGAGGGCGCGCGCATCCTGCTGGCGCATGACGGGATCGGCGGCAAGGGGGCGGCGCAACTGCGACAGTTGATCGACGGGATCGACCGCTGGGGCCGCAGCGTGGGCGATGAAAATACCAACCACGTCGAACTCGCAGAGATCATTCTGGACGAATCCGGCTACACCGGCATGTGGCAGAACGACAAGACACCCGAGGCGCCCGGGCGGCTCGACAACCTCAAGGAACTGATCAAGGCGCTGGAGCAGTTCGAGAACCTGCAGGGTTTTCTGGAGCATGTCAGCCTGATCATGGACAATGAAAGCGACGATGGCGGGGAAAAGGTCAGCATCATGACGCTGCATGCGGCCAAGGGGCTGGAGTTTCCCGTCGTCTTCTTGCCGGGGTGGGAAGACGGGCTGTTCCCCTCGCAACGCTCCATGGACGAGAGCGGGATCAAGGGCCTGGAAGAAGAGCGCCGTCTGGCTTATGTCGGGATCACGCGGGCGGAAGAGCTTTGCACGATTTCATTCGCCGGAAACCGCATGGTGTTTGGCCAATGGCAGAGCGCGATGCCGTCGCGGTTCATCGACGAATTGCCCGAGGATCACGTGGAGGTGCTGACGCCGCCCGGTCTTTATGGCGGCAGTTTCGGCGCGGCGATGCCGAAGAGCACGCTGCACGACGCTGCGGCGGAGGCGAATGTCTATAATTCGCCCGGCTGGCGGCGGCTGCAGGCCCGCGCGGGCGAACGCGGGATCAGCCAGCCGCGCGAGCAGCGCAATGTCACGATCGACATGCAGGCTGTCAGCAGCTTTGTCATGGGCGAACGGGTGTTTCATCAGAAGTTCGGCTATGGCGCGATCATCGGGATCGAGGGTGACAAGCTGGAAGTGGATTTCGAGAAGGCCGGTGTGAAGAAGGTGGTTTCGCGATTCCTGTCCGGCTGTGATGACGTGCCATTCTGAAGGCTGGTAGCCGACGCGGGTCTGATCCGCAGGAGCGGCTGCGCCGCATTACATTATTGTTTTGCGCTGCGGGCCCACCATCCCAGAGGGTCTGGCGTCGCCCTTGCGTGATCCCGTCCTGGCACCCGCCGTTTGGCCCCACAAGCAAAATAGCCGTATCCCCTTCGGGGACCCTCGGCGATTTGGCTTGTGTGTCCATCCGTCGCGCGCCCTGTCGGGGTCAAGCAAGGGCGGCGCCAGACCAGAGTTGTGGGGAGGGGTTAAAGAAACAGCGGTGCCGTGGGAGGACGGCACCGCTGCTCTTTGTCGGCCCGAAGCGTCAAGGGAGGATCGGCTTCGGGTCTGTTCGGGGCGCTGCTGCATCAGGGAGGAGAAAGGTGCAGCGGCCCCGGTTTCAGTCGTCCAACCGGGAGGAAGCGGACGACCGATTCAGGTATGTCAGCCGCGGGCGGCTTCCATCGAAATACGCTTGATGTCGCTGCGGCTCAGGCCGAGGTCGGCCAGGTCGCGGTTGCTGAGTGCGCTGAGACCATCGAAGGTCTCGCGGTACATGCGGTATTGCTTGTAACGGGTTGCCAGCGCGTCGAAGCCTGAGCCGATGCGGCTGAGCAAGGAAGAAGTCGGTGCGGTTGTTGTTGTTGTTGAATATGCCATCGTGGCGCCTCTTTTTTCATATCATCGTCGTTTCGGATAACGGGCATATACGCTTCGAAAAATTCTGGACAACGGCCAAGGCTGCAAGGCCGTTATGCGAAACCTGCATGGGCGACGCAGGGGCAACCCATTGTTATCAGTATATAAACAAAGGTCCGCCGGAGGGGCCTGGGTTTCTTTTGTGTGGGGGAGTTAAGAAAAAGGGCGACGACATCAGGGAGGAGGAGGATGTCGCCGCCGATCACAGACGGTGTCGGGAGGAGGATGACCCCGTCTGGTCTTTCTCTTGAAGTGCATCTCTGCTCTTCACATCCTCAATATCGCTTTAATGCTGCGCTTGCACAATGGATAGTTTTGCAATGCTGCCATGCAGCAAAAACATGGATTCGCTGTAGAAAATCTGTGCGCCCTGCTAATGGAGCAGGCATGTCGTCGCGTCCCCTTGTGATTTTCGCAGAAAATGGCATGTGGGGGTGACAGCACAGGAGGTTTTCATGCCGATCAGCAAGTCCGATGTCGAAGCCGCGCTTTCGCGCGTGAACCTGCCCGACGGCAAAAGCCTCATGGCGCATGATCTGGTGCGCGCGCTGCGGGTCGAGGACGATGTCGTGCGTTTCGTGATCGAGGCACCCAATGCAGAGGTGGCGCAGGCCATGGGGCCGTTGCGCGACGCGGCGGAGCGGGTGGTGGCGGAACTGCCCGGCGTGCGCAGCGTCTCGGTCGCGCTGACGGCGCATGGTCCGGCCAAAAAGCCCGAGGCGCCGCCCAGCCTGAAGATCGGCGGCCACCCGAAGCCGCAGGAGGGGCCGGTGAAGCCGGCCGGGGTGGACCGGATCCTCGCGATTGCCTCTGGCAAGGGGGGCGTGGGCAAGTCGACGGTGAGTTCCAATCTCGCCGTTGCGCTGGCCCGGCAGGGCCGCCGGGTGGGGCTTTTGGATGCGGATATATACGGTCCAAGCCAGCCGCGGATGATGGGGGTGAACAAGCGCCCCGCCAGCCCTGACGGCAAGACGATCATTCCCCTGGAGGCGCACGGTGTCACGCTGATGTCCATCGGTTTCATGATGGAGGAGGGCAAGGCGGTTGTCTGGCGGGGGCCGATGCTGATGGGGGCTTTGCAGCAGATGCTGGGCCAGGTTCAATGGGGCGCGCTGGATGTGCTGATTGTCGATCTGCCGCCGGGCACCGGGGACGTGCAGTTGACCCTTTGCACCAAGTCTGAGCTGACCGGCGCCATCGTGGTAAGCACGCCGCAGGATGTGGCGCTGATCGACGCGCGCAAGGCGATTGATATGTTTGCGACGCTGAAGACGCCGGTGCTGGGCCTGATCGAGAACATGTCGATGTTCATCTGTCCCGATTGTGGCGCGGAGCATCAGATTTTCGGTCACGGCGGCGTCTCGGCGGAGGCCGAGAAGCTGGGTGTGCCGCTGCTGGGCGCTTTGCCGATTGATCTGGAAACCCGTCTGGCGGGCGACGGCGGCACGCCCGTGGCGGCGGGCGAAAGCGCGGCGGCGGACGCTTACGCGCGGATCGCCGCCGGGCTGGTCAAGGGCGGCATGGCCTGAGCGGGCGTCCCTCAGGACAGGGAGCGTTTTTCCACCAGATGACCGTAGAGGGTGGTCAGCACGGAGACACAGATGATCCCCTCGGCCAGGAAAACGCATGTCTCGAACAGCAGGCTGGTCGGGTCTGGTGATTGAAAGAGCAGCGAGAGGGTCACGGAGATCGTGACGCTGAGCAACGATACCAACGCCGCGACCGCCAGGATCGCACCCGACACGGGGGCGGAGATCATCCAGCTTTGCAGCAGTCCCATGCGCTGACCCATGGCGGCGGCGGGCAACGAGATGCTGACGCGCAGGCCCACCCATAGAAATGCGATGCCGGCCAGTATGCTGAAAAGGACGGAGGGGGAGCCCTGACCCGGCGCTGACTGCCCGCCGGTCAGGCTGGCCAGCACACCGAGCACTGTCAGGATCGGGATTGCCGCCAGCATTTGCACCAGTGCCACGGTAAAGGCACGCCAGATGTAAAAAGCGATTATTCCCCAGCCGGGGCGCAGGTCGTTTGCCCGGTCCGTGCCGTCCAGGAGCACGTGACGGTGCCAGTGGATGGCCATCAGCGCGTAGCCAAGCAGCCCCGCGACACCCAGTGCCAGCATCAACAGAATGTCCGATGGATCAATCCGTAGGATGGCGTCGGTGTCGTTACGGAGTACGGCGTTCAATGCGTCGGGCAGCAGGGTGGAGGCGGCAAGGGTGCTGAGCAGCACCATGGCAAGCCCCGGCAATATCACGCGAAAGGTGGTGCCCGGCGCGTGCATCAGCATGCGGATGGCATGGGCAATAAGGGATATTCCGAAGGTCAAGCTATGCTCCTGCGTCTGGGAGCCTTTTGGCCAATGAGGCTCTTGGGTGCAAGCGGGCGCGGCGAAATTTGTCCGTGGTCCGTGCTCTGCGCTGAACTTGATACGGCCATGACCGGTTGCGCGATACGAAGCCTCGGCAGGCCACAGGCTTGGACAGGCGGTGCCGTGGGCCGTGCCGGGAAATTCCGGGAACCGCGCGGGGGCGGGCAGGGGCGGCTGGGAATTCAGGGGAAATCGGCGAAGAGCGGCGCTGCGATTCGGCCAAATACCGCCGATTTCGAATCAATTTCATGGGAACGGGCTTGAAAATGGTTGAATCCTGCCGTGGAATTTCGGAACAAGTTGCGAACACAGGTTGTGGATAACTCTGCGGATGAAATTTTCTGGGAAATCATGGGAGGTTTTGGCCGATACGACAACATCACCATATCTTGTGTTATGCCGGAAAAATCATACCCAATAGGCTAAAATCCGGCCAAATTTCACCACCACATTTTGATTTTGACCCCTGTGCAGAACTAAATCTCGTGGGTTGAGGGCAAAAAAATTGTAGACGCCCATCAATTCCCGTGGCATCCCTAGTGCATCGGATGAGAACGGGACACGGGGCACCAAACGACCCCACAAAAACAAAAAACCTAGCAGGTTTCATACAGGCACCTCGCTTTCATCAGACAACGAGATCCGGCGCGCGGGCGAGCAGACATCCCCCCAGGTGGCGCGCGCAGTCGGACTTCCCCGCCAAGCTGCGGGACGAGGGCGGCGGGTTGATCAGTGGCAGCAGATCAACCCGCCGTTTCCATGTCCGGAGGGCACTTCGCAGCACGGGGGCAGAAATTTCGCGGGGGCGCGACAAGAAGACTAAAGCGCACCGCGCGCAGGCAGGAAAACCAAGTGGGCCGCAGGTTCAGAGGCGAAAGCCATCACAAGGTCGATAGCAAGGGGCGGGTTTCCATACCGGCCTCTTTTCGGCGTGTGCTGGAAGCCGGTGATCCGAACTGGAAGTCCGGTGAAAACCCTGAACTGGTGATCGTCTACGGCGACGACAAACGCAATTTCCTCGAATGCTATACCATGGAGGCCATCGACGAGGTGGACGCCAAGATCGACGCCTTGCCGCGTGGGTCTGTGGGGCGCAAGGCGCTGCAGCGGTTGTTTCATGGCCAATCCTTCCCGACCACGGTGGACGAAACCGGTCGTCTGGTCCTGCCAGCCAAGCTGCGCAAGAAGATTGACCTGGACGCAGAGGCGTTTTTCTTTGCGACTGGCGACACGTTCCAGATCTGGAAACCCGAAACCTATGAGGCAGAAGAGGAATCCTGGGCGGAAGAACTGCCCGACGATTTCGATCCGATGGCCTTCCTGGATGGCAACGTGGAGGCCTGAACCTGATGGCTGCTGCGGCCTCTCCTGAACAGACTGCCCCCCATACCCCGGTTTTGCTGCGCCCTCTGCTGGCCGCCGTCGCGCCTGTCTCGGGCGTCTGGCTTGACGGGACGTTCGGCGCTGGCGGCTACACGCGCGGTCTGCTCGATGCCGGGGCGGACCGTGTAATCGCGGTGGACCGCGACCCGCTCGCCTTCGAAATGGCGCAGGGCTGGGCAGGGGACTACGGCGCGCGTATCACCATGCAGCGGGGTGTCTTTTCGCGGATGGATGACTACGGGCAGGACCTCGACGGTGTGGTGCTGGACCTCGGCGTGTCGTCGATGCAGCTCGACCTGGCCGAGCGGGGCTTTTCCTTCATGAAGGACGGGCCGCTCGACATGCGGATGTCGCAGGACGGGCCGTCCGCCGCCGATCTGGTGAACGAGGGCGAGGAAGAGCTGATCGCCAACATCCTTTTCCAGTACGGAGAGGAACGCGCGAGCCGACGCATCGCGAAAGCCATCGTGCGCGCCCGCGCCGAGGCGCCGATCACAACGACCCTTGAACTTGCGGCGCTTGTCGAAGGCTGCCTGCCACGCGCCAAGCCGGGGCAATCGCATCCGGCGACCCGCAGCTTTCAGGCGATCCGCATTGCCGTGAATGACGAATACGGTGAGCTTTTCCAGGGCCTTATGGCGGCCGAACGTGCCTTGCGGCCCGGCGGGAAGCTGGCTGTTGTTACCTTTCATTCGGTCGAGGACCGGATGGTCAAACGGTTCCTCACGGCACGGTCGGGCGGGGGCGGCAACGCCAACCGCTTTGCGCCGGAGATCGAACGTCCGGCCCCGCAGTTCCGGGTGGAAAAGCGCAAGGCGATCGGACCGGACGCCGAGGAGCTGGCCGAAAATCCGCGCAGCCGGTCGGCCAAGCTGCGCGTGGCGATCAGAACGGATGCACCCAGCGGTGCGGTAGATGCGAAATCCATCGGCATGCCGATGGTCAGGGGGCAATAGATGCGAGCGGTACTTTATATTCTCACGTCCATGGCGGTGATCGGGCTGGCCTTTTGGGCCTATCGCGAGAACTACGCGACCCAGCAGGCGCTGAGTGAGGCGGACAAGCTGCATGCCAACATCCGCGCCGCACACGCGCGGCTTGCGGTGCTCAAGGCCGAATGGGCCTACCAGAACCGTCCCGAACGGCTGCGCGATCTTGCCGTGCTCAACTTTGACCGGCTGAACCTGCTGCCGCTCCAGCCGCATCAGTTCGGCGCGGTGGATCAGGTGGCCTATCCGCCTGCGCCGCTGTTGCCCATCACCAACCCGGTGGATGTGTCGACCATGAACGCCCCGGATTCCGAGGAGGACCCGCTATGATCCGCACCCCCCTGCGCCCGCTTGCGCGTATCCTCGACGCGCGCCAGAAGGGCGAGAACCCCGACGCGATCGAGCGCGAGAACAAGCGCATCCGCCATGAACAGATGCGGGACCGGTCGCGTCAGCGGGCCGAGGGCCGGCTGCTGGTGCTTGGCGTCTTCTTCTTCTGCGCCTTTTCGGTGGTGGGTGCGCGCATGGGCCTTCTGGCCACGTCCGAAGCGACCGAACCGCGCGCCCACGCGCCGGGGGCCGTCATATCGGCCTCGCGGGCGGACATCGTGGACCGCAATGGCAACATCCTCGCCACCAACTTCGAGACCCACGCGCTTTATGCGCAGCCGCGCCACATGGTGGATCCGGCAATGGCGGCGAAAAAGCTGGTCGGCGTGTTTCCCGACCTGGATGAGGAACGCCTGCTGAAGGATTTCACCGGCAAGCGCAAGTTCCTGTGGATCAAGAAGAAAATCAGCCCGGAGCAGATGCAGGAAGTCCATGACATCGGCGATCCCGGCCTGTTGTTCGCGCCGCGCGACATGCGGCTCTATCCCAACGGCACTTTGGCTGCGCATGTCCTTGGCGGCGCCAGCTTTGGCAAGGAGGGCGTGCATGCCGCCGAGGTCATCGGCGTCGCCGGGGTGGAGCGGTACTTCGACGATTATCTGCGCGATCCCGCCAACGGCAACAAGCCGCTGGAGTTGTCGCTGGACCTGACGGTGCAGGCTGCCTCTGAACAGGTGCTTTGGGGCGGGATGAAACTGATGAACGCCAAGGGCGCCACGTCGGTCCTGATGGACGTCAAGACGGGCGAAGTGGTCAGCGTGGTCTCGCTGCCCAGCTTCGACCCCAACGACCGGCCGCGCCCCGCGACCAAGGGCGACCCGTCTGACAGCCCACTTTTCAACCGGTCGGTGCAGGGCGTGTACGAGCTGGGGTCGACTTTCAAGATCTTCGCGGCGGCGCAGGCCATCGACCTCGGCCTCGTGACTGCTCAGACGGTGATTGATACCAGCGGCCCGATGAAGGTCGGCGGCTTCAGGATCGGCGAATTCCACAACAAGAATTACGGCAAGCTGAGCGTGGCGGACATCATCGTGAATTCGTCCAACCGCGGCACCGGGCGCATCGCCCTGCAGATCGGAGTGGAGCGGCAGCAGGCGTTCCTCAAGAAGCTGGGCTTTTTCGATGCGACCTCCTTTGAAATCGTCGAGGCGGCGGGCGGCAAGCCCCTGTTGCCGAAACGCTGGACGGACCTGTCCTCCGTCACCATTTCCTACGGTCACGGATTGTCCTCCAGCCCGATGCACCTGGCGGCGGGCTACGCCGCGCTGGCCAACGGGGGCTACAAGGTCAAGCCGACGCTGATCAAGCAGACCGGCCCGCAGCTTGGCCCGAGGGTCATCTCGGCAGAGGCGTCGGCGGATGCGCGGATGATGTTGCGCAAGGTGGTCAGCGATGGCACGGCGAGCTTTGGCGAGGTGCCGGGCTATCAGGTGGGCGGCAAGACGGGGACGGCGGACAAACCCCGCCCGAACGGCGGCTATTACAACGACAAGGTCATCGCCACCTTCGCGTCGATCTTCCCCGCACATGACCCGAAATACGTGCTGATCGTGACCCTGGACGAACCGGTGGAGACCTCGGGTGACAAGCCGCGCCGCACTGCCGGCTGGACCGCGGTGCCGGTGGCCGCCGAGATGATCCGCCGGGTGGCGCCCCTGCTGGGCGTGCGTCCGACAGTTGAACCGCTGGAGGAGGCTGTGATAACGCTGGCTGGCAACAACTGAGCAACACGCCAAGCCGCAAAGGCGCCAAGATGAGCAGCCCCCGAAAACTTCCCCTGACCGCCCTGGGCCTGATGGCTGCGAGCGGTGCGAACCCCGACATTCTCGATCTGGCGGTCGACAGCCGCGACGTGGGGCCGGGGTGTCTCTTTGCCGCGATGCCGGGCAGCCGTGTGCACGGGGCGCGCTTTGTCGAGAAGGCGCTGAAGGACGGGGCGGTGGCGGTGCTGACCGACAGCGCGGGGGCGGAAATCGCGGGCGATGCGATCCGCGCCGCGGGGGCGGCCCTGGTTATCTCGGACGCCCCGCGCGAGGCGCTGGCACGGACCGCGGCGCTTTGGTTCGGGGGGCAGCCCGGCGTGATGGCGGCAGTGACCGGCACCAACGGCAAGACGTCGGTGTCTACCTTTGTGCGTCAGATCTGGATCGAGATGGGCCATGCCGCCGTCAACCTCGGGACCACCGGGGTCGAAGGGGCCTGGACCGCACCGCTGGCCCACACCACGCCCGAGCCGATCACCCTGCACCGCGCGCTGCGCGCAGCACTGGACAACGGCATCACCCACGCCGCGATGGAAGCCTCAAGCCACGGGCTTGACCAGCGGCGGCTTGACGGTGTGACCCTGCGGGCGGCAGGCTTTACCAATTTCACCCAGGATCATCTGGACTATCACGAAACCTTCGACGCCTATTTCGACGCCAAGGCGGGCCTGTTCGCGCGTGTCCTGTCCGAGGACGGCACGGCGGTCATCAACATCGACGACCCCAAGGGGGTGGATATCGCGGCCATCGCACGCGCCCGTGGCTGCGAGGTGATTACCGTGGGCCGTGACGGGGGCGATCTGCACCTGACGGCACAGCGGTTCGACGCCACGGGGCAGGACCTGCGCTTTGAATGGCAGGGCAAGGCGGTCCAGAAGCGGCTGGAGCTGATGGGCGGCTTTCAGGCCGACAACGTGCTGCTGGCGGCGGGGCTGGTCATCGCCTGCGGCGGGCAGCCGCAGGAGGTCTTCGACACGCTGCCGCATCTGACCACGGTGCGGGGCCGCATGCAGCTGGCCGCGACGCGCGGGAACGGGGCAGCGGTGTTTGTCGATTATGCCCATACGCCCGATGCGGTGGCCACCGCGCTGGCGGCGATGCGTCCGCATGTGATGGGACGGCTGATCGCCATTGTCGGCGCGGGCGGCGACCGGGACAGGGCCAAGCGGCCACTGATGGGGGCGGCGGCGATGACTCATGCCGACGCGGTGATCGTCACGGACGACAATCCGCGTTCCGAAGATCCCGCGAGCATCCGCGCGGCGGTCCTTGAGGGCGCGCCGGGCGCGATGGAGGTGGGCGACCGGGCCGAAGCGATCCTGCGCGGCATCGACCTGCTGGAGCCGGGCGATGCATTGCTGATCGCGGGCAAGGGGCATGAGACAGGGCAGATCGTGGGCAACGACGTGCTGCCCTTCGACGATGCGGAGCAGGCCAGCATGGCCGTTGCGGCACTGGATGGGAGGCTGGCATGACACTCTGGACGGCTGAAGAGGCCGCCGCCGCCACGGGGGGGCGGGCGGTGGGCGACTGGACCTGCGAGGGCGTTTCCATCGACACCCGCACGATCGAAAAGGGCGATCTGTTCGTCGCGCTGAAGGATGCGCGCGACGGGCACGACTTTGTGGCGCAGGCGCTGGAGAACGGCGCGGGGGCTGCCCTGGTGTCCCGCCGCCCCGACGGCGTGGCGGAGGATGCGCCGCTGCTGATCGTCGACGATGTGCTGGCGGGCCTTGAAAGGCTGGGCCAGGCGGCCCGTTCCCGCACGCAGGCCAAGGTGGTTGCAGTGACCGGCAGCGTCGGCAAGACCTCGACCAAGGAGATGCTGCTGGCCATGTTGGGGGATCAGGGACGCACCCATGCCAGCGTGGCCAGCTACAACAACCACTGGGGCGTGCCCCTGACGCTGGCGCGCATGCCCGCCGACACGGATTATGCGGTCATCGAGATCGGCATGAACCACCCCGGAGAGATTGCGCCGCTGGCGCGGATGGCGCAGGCGGATGTGGCCATGATCACCACCGTCGCTCCGGCGCATCTGGAGGCCTTCGAGAACCTGGCCGGTATCGCGGTTGAGAAAGCCTCGATCTTTGAAGGTGTCAAACCGGGTGGCTGGGCCGTGATCAACGCAGACATCGAACACGCGGCAATTCTGATGGCCAAGGCGGTGGACTGCCGCCTGCGCGACCTCGAATTCGGCGAACACGGGCATCACTTCAAACTGCTGGAGGTGCAGGTTCAGTCCGATACGACCGTGGTTCAGGCCAGCCACGACGGGGCACCGATCCTGTTCAAGATCGCCACGCCCGGTCGGCACTTTGCGATGAACGGTCTGGGTGCACTGGCGGTCTGTCACGCGCTTGGGGTCGATCTGGCGCTGGCGGCGCAGTCGCTTGGACGCTGGCAGCCCTACAAGGGGCGCGGCGTGCGGGAGGTGATCGTTCTGGATCCGATCGAGACCCATATGACGCTGGCGATGATCGACGACAGCTACAACGCGAACCCGACCTCGATGGCCGCGGCGCTGGCGGTGCTCGCGGCGGCGGAGGTCACGCACGACATCGGCCGGGTTGGCAAGGGGCGGCGCATCGCGATCCTGGGTGACATGAAGGAACTGGGGCCCGACGCCGCCGCGCTGCATGCGGGTCTGGCCGATCTGGAGACCACCCGGTCGCTGGACGTGGTCCACTGCATCGGGCCGCTGATGCGCGCGCTGTATGATGCCTTGCCCGAGCACCAGCGCGGCGTCTGGGCCGAGACCGCCGCCGACGTTTTGCCAAATCTGCGCGGCCTGCTCGATTCCGGCGATGTGGTGCTGGTCAAGGGGTCGCTTTCGACCCGGCTGGGGACGATCGTTGACGCGATCCGTAAAATGGGCCATCCGGTGGAAACCCTGTGACCGGGGTCACGCAACAAGATGTTGAGTAAGGACGCGTTTGAATGCTCTATTGGTTGACACTCCTGTCGGATGGTGGCGATTTTTTCAATCTGTTTCGCTATATCACCTTCCGCGCCGGCGGGGCCTTTCTGACCGCGCTGATATTCGGCTTTCTTTTCGGGCGGCCACTGATCGCGGTGCTGCGTCGCCGCCAGGGCAAGGGCCAGCCGATCCGGGGCGACGGGCCCGAGGGGCATTTCGTGAAGGCGGGGACGCCGACCATGGGCGGGTTGCTGATTGTCGGTGCTCTGCTGACCTCCACCCTGCTCTGGGCGCGGCTCGACAATGCCTTTGTCTGGATCGTGCTGTTTGTCACCATGAGCTTTGCCGCCATCGGCTTCGCCGACGATTATGCCAAGGTCAGCAAGCAGAATACATCAGGTGTGTCCGGCAAGGTGCGGCTGCTGCTGGGGTTTCTCATCGCCGCCATCGCCGGTTTCTGGGCCGCGCAGTACCATCCGGCGGAATTGCAGTACCAACTGGCGCTGCCGGTGTTCAAGGACACGCTGATCAACCTCGGTTTGCTGTTCGTCCCCTTCGCGATCATCGTCATCGTGGGGGCGGCGAACGCGGTGAACCTCACCGACGGGCTGGACGGGCTGGCGATCATGCCGGTCATGATCGCCGCCGGAACGCTGGGGGTCATCGCCTATGCGGTGGGCAGGGTCGACTTTACCGATTATCTCGATGTGCATTACGTGCCGGGGACCGGCGAGATCCTGATCTTTACCGCCGGACTGTTCGGCGGGGGCCTTGGATTTCTGTGGTACAACGCGCCGCCTGCGGCGGTCTTCATGGGTGACACCGGGTCGCTGGCCCTGGGCGGCGCGCTGGGGGCCATCGCGGTGGCGACCAAGCACGAGCTTGTCCTGGCCATTGTCGGCGGGCTGTTCGTGGTGGAGGCGCTGTCGGTGATCGTGCAGGTGCTTTATTTCAAGCGGACCGGCAAGCGGGTGTTCCTGATGGCGCCGATCCATCACCACTACGAGAAGAAGGGCTGGGCGGAGCCGCAGATCGTGATCCGGTTCTGGATCATTTCGCTGATCCTGGCGATGATCGGGCTGGCGACGCTGAAGGTCCGGTAGATTGCGCTGGCGCGCCGCGTGCCGCGGGCGGCGCGGCGCGCCGGGGCGCGCGCCGGTGGAGGCGCTGCCTCCACACCTCCTTGTGTATTTTCGGAACAATGAAGCTGCGGGTCAGAAGATCGACCAGTCCATCAGGGTCGTGAGCCGGGCCAGTGCCTCGGTGCCGCGGTGGGAATTGCCGTAGCGGTTGAGACCCGGGCTCCAGACCGCGATGGCGGCGACATGGGGAACGATGGCAAGGATGCCGCCGCCCACGCCGCTCTTGCCCGGAATGCCGACGCGGTAGGCGAAATCGCCCGAACCGTCGTAATGCCCGCAGGTCAGCATCATCGCGTTCAGCCGCCGGATGCGCCGGGGCGAGACGAGGCGCGGCAGGTCGGGCGCATGCACCAGGAACCGCCCGGCCATGGCCAGCTGCGCGGTCGTCATCTCGATCGCGCAGTGGTGAAAGTAGGTCCCCAGCACCTTGTCGGGGCTGTTGGTCAGGTTGTCATGGGCGGCGAGAAAATGCGCGAGGGCAAAGTTGCGGTGGCCGAAGTCGGTTTCCGAAGCGGCGACGGTATCGTTGATGTGGATGTCCTCGGACCCCGCCGCGGTGCGCAGGAAGCGGATGATCTCGGCCAGTGCTTCGCGCGGGGCGCGGTTGCCCAGCACCGCGTCGGTCGTGACGATGGCGCCCGCATTGATGAAGGGATTGCGGGGGCGGCCATTTTCCTGCTCCAGCTGGACGATGGAGTTGAAGGCCCGGCCCGAGGGTTCGCGGCCCACCCGCGTCCAGAGCTGGTCGCCCGTCCGGCCAAGCGCGATGGCCAGGGTAAAGACCTTGGTGATCGACTGGACCGAAAAGGGGACCTGGTGGTCGCCTGCCTGGTGAAGCCTGCCGTCGGCGGTCACCACAGAGACCGCGAATTGCGCCGGGTCGACCTGGGCGAGCTGCGGGATATACGCCGCGACGTCGCCCCAGTCCGCTGCGGCGCGGGCGTCGCGGTCGAGGTCTTGCAGCACGCTGTCGAGGTTCGGCATTTCGCGGCGCTCCGGGTTGTGAAGGGCGCGCGTTGCGACCATTCTGCGCATCAACGGGTAACAGGGGTAACGAGATGATTCCAGTACGAGGCTTGGAAGGCGCGCAAGTGGCGGTCCTGGGGCTGGGGCGTTCCGGCCTGGCGGCGGCGCGGGCGCTGGCGGCGGGCGGTGCGACGCCGCTGTGCTGGGACGACAACGCCGAAGCCCGGTCCCGGGCCGAGGCCGAGGGGCTGACCTGCGCGGATCTGAAGGCGCCGGGTGCCTTCGATGCCATCGCGCGGCTGGTCGTCAGCCCCGGCATTCCGCATCTGTATCCCGCGCCGAACCCCGTGGTGCAGGCCGCGCTGGAAGCGGGCGTTCCGGTGGACAACGACATCGGCCTATTCTTTCAAAGCTTTGCAACGTCGGACTGGGATGGCTTCGACGTGATGCCGCGGGTGGTTGCGGTGACCGGGTCAAACGGAAAATCCACCACCTCGGCCCTGATCCATCACATTCTGGAACATGTCGGGCGCCCCTGTCAGCTGGCCGGAAACATCGGGCGCGGGGTGCTGGACCTGGAACCGGCGGTGGAAGGCGAGGTCGTGGTGCTGGAGCTGAGCAGCTATCAGACCGACCTGGCGCGGGCGCTGACGCCGGATGTGGCGGTCTTTACCAACCTCAGTCCCGATCACCTGGACCGGCACCATGGGATGGGCGGCTATTTCGCGGCCAAGCGCAGGCTCTTTGCCGAGGGCGGGCCGGACCGTGCGGTGATCGGCGTGGATGAGGTGGAGGGGCAGTACCTGGCCGGGCAGATGACCGAAGGCCGGGCCGATGACCGGGTGATCCGCGTCAGCGTGACGCGCAAGCTGACCGGACCGGGCTGGCAGGTCTTTGCCCGCAAGGGGTTCTTGTCGGAGTATCGCAAGGGCAAGCAGGTCGCGTCGGTGGATCTGCGCGGGGTCGCGGGATTGCCGGGGGCGCACAACCATCAGAACGCCTGCGCCGCCTATGCCGCCTGCCGGTCGCTTGGGCTGGCCCCACGGGTGATCGAGGCGGCGTTGCACACCTTTGGCGGGTTGCCGCACCGGTCCCAGACCATCGCGGAGGCCAATGGCGTGCGCTATGTCAACGACAGCAAGGCGACGAATGTGGATTCCGCGGCCAAGGCATTGGCGGCGTTTGACAATATTCGCTGGATCTGCGGCGGGCTGGAAAAGGAAGGCGGGCTGGCCGGGCTGGCCGGTGCCACCGGCGGCGTGCGAAAGGCCTATGTCATCGGGCGGGAGGCGGCCGCCTTCGCCATGCAGCTGAACGTGGAGGCCGAGGTCTGCGGCACGATGGAGGCGGCGGTCGCCCGGGCCGTGGCGGAGGCAGAGCGGGGCGATGTGGTGCTGCTGGCCCCGGCGGCGGCAAGTTTCGATCAATACGACAGCTTCGAGCGACGGGGTGAGGATTTTGCGGCCTGTGTTGCGGCGGCGACCGGGACTGCCCGGGGCTGACGGGGGCGGCTTCTCAGGGCAATCAGCGTGGCGAAGCTGCGGCGATGGCGGTACCGGCGGCCCAGCCGGAGGACCAGGCCCATTGGAAATTGTAGCCGCCGAGCCAGCCGGTGACATCCACGGCCTCGCCGATCATGTAGAGGCCGGGCACGTCGCGGCTTTGCATGGTCTTGCTTGAGATCCGGTCGGTGGCGATACCGCCAAGCGTGACCTCGGCGGTGCGGTAGCCTTCGGAGCCGGTGGGCCTGAGGCGCCATTGGCGCAGGGCATCGGTTATTTCCGTCAGCCGCGTGTCGGACTGATCGGCGAGATTGCCCGCAAGGGCGAGCGCGGGGGTCAGGTGCTCGACCAGGCGGGCGGGCAGGTGGCGGGCAAGCTCGGTGGTGACGGCGCGTCGGCCTTCGGCCTGACGCTGGCTGCGCAGGGTGTCGTAGAGCGTTGCGCCGGGGTCGAGGTCGAGGGTGATGGCCTCGCCCTCGCGCCAGTAGGACGACGCTTGCAGGATGGCAGGCCCGGAAAGGCCCCGATGGGTGAAAAGCACGGCTTCGGTAAAGCTGGTATCGCCTGCGGTGACGCGGGCCGGGGCGGCGACACCGGAGATGGGCGCAAATCGCTGGTCGGAGAAGGTGAGCGGCACGAGGGCGGGGCGCGTGTCGGTGACGGCATGGCCGAACTGGCGGGCGATGTCGTAGGCGAGGCCGGTTGCGCCCATGGCCGGGATCGACTTGCCGCCCGCCGCCAGGACAAGGTTGCGGGCAGTGACCGTCTGGCGCTTGCCCTCGCGATCGAGCGTGACGGTGAAGTGCGTGCCGTCATGGCTGATCTCGCCCACGGTGGTCTGCAACCAGAGCATGGCCCCGGCGGCGTCCATTTCATCCCGCAGCATCTGGATGATCTGGGGGGATTTGCCATCGCAGAACAGCTGGCCCAGCGTCTTTTCGTGCCAGGTGATGCCGTGGCGGGACAGCAGGTCGATGAAATCCCACTGGGTGTAACGGCTGAGCGCGGATTTCTGGAAATGCGGGTTCTGGCCGAGAAAATTGTTGGCTGCGGCATGGAGGTTGGTGAAGTTGCAGCGCCCGCCGCCCGAGATGCGGATCTTTTCGCCCGGTGCCTTGGCGTGATCGACGACGAGCGTATCCGGCCCGGCATGGGCCGCGCACATCATGCCGGCGGCACCGGCGCCGAGAATGAGGGTGGTGACGTTCATGCGGTTCCCGTGCCTCAGCGGGGCGGGGCCGTCAAGGTGCAGGGGCGTCAAGGTGCAGGGCGCGGGCATGGGCTGGCGACCTCATTTGCTTGTGTTTGGAACACGGGGCGCTCGGGGGGTGTTGACGTCTCGAAACTCAAGACAAACGGAGGAGTCACATGAACATCCAGACACGACACGATATGCTGACTGCTCAGGACGATTATCCGACCCGGGTGCCGGGCGAGGAACGACTGAGCGCGCGCAAGGACCCCGTGCTGTGGTCGGAGTGGTCCGAGGACGCGCCGATCGGCAAGGACGAGGCGGAGCAGTACGCCGAGAACGGGTACCTGGTGCGCCGCGATATGTTCGACGCGGAAGAGCTGAAGATGCTGACCGAGACCGCCGACAAGCTGCGCGAGGGCGGCGGGGATATCCCCGACGACGACCTCATTCGCGAACCCGACAGCGACGCGGTGCGCACGGTCTTTCGCCTCGACCAGCATTCCAAGGCATTCCGCCGTCTGGCCTGCGATCGCCGCCTGGCTGGCGTGGCCGAGTTCCTTTTGGGCGACGACGTGTACCTGCACCAGTCGCGGTTGAACTACAAACCGGGGTTCGCCGGGAAAGAGTTCTACTGGCATTCGGATTTCGAGACCTGGCATGCCGAAGACGGGATGCCGCGGATGCGCGCGGTGTCGGCCTCGGTGCTGCTGACGCCGAACGGGCCGCACAATGGCCCGCTTCTGCTGGTGCCGGGATCGCAGGCCGTGTTCATCAGCTGCGTCGGCGAGACACCCGAGGACAACCACGAAACCTCGCTGAAAGAGCAGAAGGTGGGCGTGCCGCAGCCCGGCACGATCGACCGGATGGCGCAAAAGGCGGGCGGCATCGCGTCGGCCGAAGGGGACACCGGCACGGTGATCTTTTTCGACTGCAACACCTTGCACGGCTCGAACGGGAACATCACGCCCGATCCGCGGGCCAACGGGTTCTTCGTCTACAACGCGATGTCGAACGCGCTGGTGCAGCCCTACGCGGCCCCTGCGCCGCGCCCGGAATTCCTGGCGAACCGGGAAACACCAGAGGCGATCCGGCCCATTTCGGGCAGGCTGGTAGACTGATCGTCACCCGGTGGGCGCAGAACGCTTCCCACCGGGGAAAACTGCTGCTATACTGGCTCAAACGCCCCCGGGAAAAGAGGGGCAAGAGGCAGTCTGAGGCAGTGTATCCATGACAGAGATGGTCTATGGCGCGGTTCCCGTTCGGGAAGGCGAGCCGATTCTTCCCAAATGGTGGCGTACCGTTGACAGGTGGGCGCTGTCCTGCGTGCTGATGCTGTTCGCGGTCGGCATGTTGCTGGGGCTGGCCGCTTCGCCGCCGCTGGCGGCCAAGAACGGGTTCGATCCGTTCCACTATGTCCAGCGGCAGGCGTTTTTCGGCGGTCTGGCGATCCTGGCGATGATCCTGACGTCCATGATGTCACCCGTGGTGGTGCGGCGGCTGGCGGTGATCGGCTTTGTCGGGGCTTTCGTGGCGCTTGCGTTGCTGCCCTTTCTGGGGACCGACTTTGGCAAGGGGGCGACGCGCTGGTATTCGCTGGGCTTTGCCAGCGTGCAGCCCTCTGAATTTCTCAAACCCGGTTTCATCGTCGTGACCGCCTGGTTGATGGCGGCCAGCGTCGAGATCAACGGCCCGCCGGGCAAGGCGTGGTCCTTTGCGCTGTGCATGTCCATCGTGCTGATGCTGGCGCTGCAGCCCGATTTCGGTCAGGCCTGTCTGGTGCTGTTCGGCTGGGGCGTGATGTATTTCGTCGCCGGTGCGCCGATGACGCTGCTGGTGGGCATGGCCGGTATGGTGGTGATGGCGGGCAGCTTTGCCTATTCCAACTCCGAACACTTCGCGCGGCGGATCGACGGCTTTCTCAGCCCCGACGTCGATCCGACCACGCAGTTGGGCTATGCCACCAACGCCATCATCGAGGGCGGCTTCTTTGGCGTGGGCGTTGGCGAGGGCGAGGTGAAATGGTCGCTTCCCGATGCCCATACCGATTTCATCATCGCCGTCGCGGCCGAGGAATACGGGCTGGTGCTGGTGCTGTGCATCATCGCGCTCTACACCGGGATCGTCGTGCGCTCGCTGCTGCGCCTGGTGCGCGAGCGTGATCCCTTCATCCGGCTGGCGGGGACCGGGCTTGCCTGTATCTTCGGCGTGCAGGCCATGATAAACATGGGCGTGGCGGTGCGGCTGTTGCCGGCCAAGGGCATGACACTGCCGTTCGTCAGCTACGGCGGGTCGTCGGTAATCGCCTCTGGCATTGCCGTGGGCATGCTTCTGGCGTTCACCCGCAGCAGGCCGCAGGGCGAAATTTCTGACATTCTTGGCCGGGGCCGGGGCCGCTAGCCCCGCGCCGCCGGACGGAGGACACCATGACCGCACCCTTGTTGATCATCGCAGCCGGCGGCACCGGGGGCCACATGTTCCCCGCGCAGGCCCTGGCAGAGGTGATGCTGGCGCGCGGCTGGCGGGTGCGTCTGTCCACCGACGCACGCGGGGCGCGCTACACCGGCGGATTCCCGGCTGAGGTCGACATCCAGCAGGTCAGCTCCGCCACCTTTGCGCGCGGCGGCGTGCTGGCCAAGGCGATGGTGCCGCTGCGCATCGGCGCGGGGGCATTGGGTGCCGCGATGCGCATGATGCGGGACCGGCCCGCGGTGGTGGTCGGCTTTGGCGGCTACCCCAGCATCCCGGCGCTGTCGGCGGCAACCCTGTTGCGGGTGCCGCGCATGATCCATGAACAGAACGGCGTGCTGGGCCGGGTCAATACGATCTTTGCCAAGCGGGTCGATGCGATGGCCTGCGGGACCTGGCCGACAAACCTGCCCGAGGGCGTGGAAGGGGTGCACGTGGGCAACCCGGTGCGTGCCGCGGTGCTGGACCGTGCCGGTGCGGGCTATATCCCGCCGGGGGACTACCCGATGGAGGTGCTGGTGATGGGGGGCTCGCAGGGCGCGCGCATTCTCAGCGATGTGGTGCCCGCCGCGCTTGCTGCGCTGCCGCTCGCCATGCTCAAGAACATCCGCGTCAGCCATCAGGCCCGCGACGAGGACGGCCAGCGGGTCGCCGATTATTATGCCGAGAACGCCATTGATGCGGACGTGCAGCCGTTCTTTGACGATGTGCCGCGCCGGATGTCGGAGGCGCAGCTGGTCATCAGCCGGTCGGGGGCGTCCTCGGTCGCGGATATCTCGGTGATCGGCCGACCGTCGATCCTGATCCCCTTTGCCGCCGCGACGGGCGATCACCAGACCGCCAATGCGCGCGGCCTGGTAGAGGCGGGCGCGGCGATCATGATCCCGGAGAGCCAGCTCAGCACCGACGCGCTGGCCGAACAGATACAGAGCATTCTCGAACAGCCCGACGCGGCCTTGCAGATGTCGCGGGCCGCCCATGCCGTGGGCAAGCCCGAGGCAGCGGAGGCGCTGGCTCAGATGGTCGAGACCCTGGCGCAGGAAGGAACACGCAGATGAACGCAGCAGCAGCCACCAAACTGCCCACCGATGTCGGGCCGATCCATTTCGTCGGCATCGGCGGGATCGGCATGTCGGGCATCGCCGAAGTGCTGATCAACCACGGCTACCGGGTGCAGGGGTCCGACCTGAAGGCCAGCAAGATCACCGACCGGCTGGCGGATCTGGGCGCTACGATTTTCGAAGGCCAGCGCGCCGAGAACATCGAGAACGCGGAGGTGGTGGTCATCTCTTCGGCGATCAAGAAGGGCAACGCGGAACTGGACGCCGCGCGGCTCAAGGGCCTGCCCATCGTGCGTCGCGCCGAAATGCTGGGCGAACTGATGCGGCTGAAGTCCAACATCGCCGTGGCGGGCACCCATGGCAAGACGACGACGACCACGATGGTCGCGGAACTGCTGGTCAAGGGCGGCATCGACCCGACCGTCGTGAATGGCGGCATCATCCACGCCTACGGCTCCAACGCGCGGATGGGGCAGGGCGAATGGATGGTGGTCGAGGCCGACGAGAGCGACGGCACCTTCAACCGGCTGCCCGCGACCATTGCGATCGTCACCAACATCGACCCCGAGCATATGGAGCACTGGGGCGATTTCGACCGGCTGCGCCAGGGGTTTCTGGACTTCGTGTCGAACATTCCCTTCTACGGGCTTGCGGTCTGCTGCACCGATCATGACGAGGTGCAAAGGCTGGTGGGCAAGATCACAGACCGCCGGGTCGTGACCTATGGCTTCAACGCGCAGGCGGATGTGCGGGCGCGCAACCTGACCTACAAGGCCGGTGTGGCGCATTTCGACATCCACCTCCAGGCCGAAGGGGCCGTGATCGAAGGGTGCGAATTGCCGATGCCGGGCGACCACAATGTGTCCAACGCCCTGAGCGCGGTCGCGGTGGCACGCCATCTGGGCATGAAGCGGGACGAGATCCGCGCCGCGTTGAAGAGCTTCGGCGGGGTGAACCGCCGCTTTACCAAGGTGGGCGAAGTGGATGGAGTGACCATCATCGACGACTACGGCCACCATCCGGTCGAGATCGCGGCCGTGTTGAAAGCCGCGCGCCAGGCGACCGAGGGGCGGGTGATCGCGGTTCATCAGCCGCACCGGTATTCGCGGCTGAGCCATCACTTCGATGAATTCTGCGCCTGTTTCAACGATGCCGATGTGGTCGGCATTGCAGATGTCTATGCCGCAGGCGAGGACCTGATCGAGGGCGCGGATCGCGACAGCCTCGTGGCGGGGCTGATCCGCCACGGCCATCGTCATGCCCGCGCGGTCCGGGACGAAAGCGACCTGCTGCGGCTGGTGCGGGAACAGGCCAGACCGGGCGACATGGTGGTGTGCCTTGGCGCCGGGACGATCAGCGGCTGGGCCAATGCGCTGCCCGAAAAGCTTCAGGCGCTGAAGGGGGCCGCGGCCTGAGCGGCGGCGGTCCGGGACATAATTCTGCCGTATGCGCGTGGTCCTACCCCGCCAGCCGGCTGATCGGAACGCCCCGACAAGCGGGCGACGGCTTGAGGAAGAAGAAGAAGGAGCTGCGGGCATGACGCTTTTATGGATTTCGGTTCTGTGGGTGCTGGCTTCGGCCGCGGTGGCGATGCTGCCGATGCGCCAGCAATATGTGCCGGGTGTGGCGCTGCTGATGGCGGCGCCGGTGCTGATCGTGGCGATTGTTTCCCATGTGGGCTGGTTCATGGGAATGCTGGCGCTGGCCGCCTTCATCTCAATGTACCGCAACCCTCTGCGCTATCTGCTGGCGCGTCTGCGCGGGCGCGACTTTGAGGTGCCCCAGTGAGCCCATCACTGGTGCTGGCCTGTTTCTGGGCCTTGGCGGCGAATGTGATCGCGATGACGCCAAGCCGGGACCACCACTGGCGAAATGCCTATGTGCTGATTGCCATCGGCATCCCGATACTGGGCTATGTCACCATGCAGCACGGTCCCTGGGTGGGACTGCTGGTGCTGGCGGGGGGCTGTTCGGTGCTGCGCTGGCCGGTGATCTACCTCATGCGCTGGCTGCGCCGGGGGGTGGATCAGGGGGACATCAAAGGGCCCGCCGAATGACCGGCACCGTCGTCATCCTTGTGGCGATCCTCGGGGCTTGGATGCTGGCCTGCGCCATTCAGGGCTACCGCGTGAGGCCGATGGGATTTGTCGGTGTCCTTCTGGTGGGACTGGCGCTGAACATGCTGTGGATGGCCCTGCATCTGGACGCGCGCCCGCTGGAGGGGCATGCGCTGATGGCGCAGGCGGCGCTGACGCTCTATGGCCTTTGTGCCTTTGGCGCGGGCTGGCTGGTGGGCCGGGTGGTGCGCCAGTTCCGCGCCAGCCGGGTCGACGACACGACATCCTGACCGGGCAGCGTCCGTTTGACGGGTGCCGACAATGCGGCTAATCCAGCGGCATGAGCAACACACATCTTCCGGTCGTGCGCGGCAAACTCACGGCTCGGCGCATGCTGAGCGATCTGACATGGTTGCGCGTGGGCGGCCCGGCGGACCACCTGTTCCAGCCTGCCGATCTTGACGACCTGAGCGGTTTTCTGGCCGCTTTGCCCCGTGACGTGGCGGTTTTTCCGATGGGCGTCGGATCCAACCTGATCGTGCGCGACGGCGGGCTGCGGGCGGTGGTGATCCGGCTCGGGCGGGGCTTCAACGGGATCGAGATCAGCGGCGGGCATGTGATCGCGGGGGCCGCCGCGCTGGATGCGCATGTGGCCCGGAAAGCAGCGGATGCGGGGCTGGACCTGACGTTTCTGCGCACCATTCCCGGCAGCATCGGCGGCGCGGTGCGCATGAACGCCGGTTGTTACGGCAGCTACACCGCGGATCACTTCGTCAGTGCGCAGGCCGTGACCCGCGCGGGCGAAATCGTGACCCTGACCGCGGGGGACCTGAACTTCCGCTACCGCCAGAGCGATCTGGCCGAGGGCGCGGTGATCGTCAGCGCGGTTTTCGCGCCGCCCCGCGCGGCGCCGGAGGACCTGCATGCGCGTATGGCCGCGCAGCTGGCCAAACGGGACGACACGCAGCCCACCAGGGACCGCTCTGCCGGGAGCACCTTCCGCAACCCGGCGGGTTTTTCCAGCACCGGGCAGGCCGATGACGTCCACGACCTGAAGGCGTGGAAGGTCATTGACGACGCGGGCATGCGCGGTGCGCGGCTGGGTGGCGCACAGATGAGCCCGAAACATTCCAACTTCCTCATCAATGCGCAGGACGCGACCGCCGCCGACCTTGAAAACCTTGGCGAAGAGGTGCGAAAAAAGGTTTACGATTCCAGCGGGATCACGCTAGAATGGGAAATCATGCGGATCGGCGATTTTCTGGACGGGCCGGACGCGGAGGCATAAGCCGAAAACGGCGAAAACCATAATAACAATGGGCCGAAAATGGCCCGGGACAAAGGCACTTCAGTGGGTATGTCGAGCAGGACAAACCCGACAGTGGCGGTACTATTGGGCGGACCCTCGGCAGAACGCGAGGTGTCGCTTTCATCGGGGCGCGCGTGCGCGGCCGCACTGCGGGAACATGGCGGATACGAGGTGGTCGAGGTCGATGCAGGCCGCGACCTCTGTGCGGTCCTGACCGATCTCAAGCCCGACGCCGTTCTGAATTGCCTGCATGGCCGCTGGGGTGAAGATGGCTGCGTGCAGGGGCTTCTTGAATGGATGGGCATCCCCTACAGCCACTCCGGCGTGCTGGCGTCATCGCTCGCGATGGACAAGCAGCGCAGCAAGGACGTCTACCGCCGCGCAGGCCTGCCGGTGGTCGAAAGCTTCATCCGCTGCAAGGCCGAGGTGATCGCGCATCATGTCATGGCGCCGCCCTATGTGGTCAAGCCGAACAACGAAGGCTCCTCCGTGGGGGTCTACCTCGTCAACGAGGAAAACAATGGCCCGCCGCAGCTTGACGATGCCATGCCGGAGTTCGTCATGGTCGAAACCTATGCGCCGGGGCGCGAGCTGACCACCACGGTCATGGGCGACCGCGCGCTGACCGTGACCGACATCATCACCACCGGCTGGTACGATTACGACGCCAAGTACAAGGCGGGGGGATCGACACATGTGGTGCCCGCCGACATTCCCGCCGACATTTTCGATCTGTGCCTGGAATACGCCCTGCGCGCCCATGAGGCGCTGGGGTGTCGGGGCGTCAGCCGCACCGATTTCCGCTGGGACGAGGCGCGCGGCGCCGATGGGCTTGTCCTGCTTGAGACGAACACCCAACCGGGCATGACCGCGACGTCGCTGTCGCCCGAACAGGCGCAGGCCTGCGGCATGTCGTTTCCCGATCTCTGCGCCTGGATGGTGGAGGACGCCTCATGCGATCGTTGATCCGCCGCAAGAACACCCCGACGACGCCGAAGGCCGATCCTGCACCGTCCCGCTGGGCCTGGCGCATGCAGCGGCTGATGCTGACGCCGGGTTTCCGGCTGATGCTGCGGGCGGGCGTGCCGTTCTGCCTGACGCTTTTGGCCGGTACCATCTATCTGGCCGATGACACGCGCCGCGCCCGGATCGTCGATGGCGTCGCGGAGGCACGCCGCGCGATCGAAGAGCGCCCGGAATTCATGGTCAAGCTGATGGCCATCGACGGCGCGGAAGACAAGCTGGCCGCCGACATCCGCGCGGCGGTGCCGATCGAGTTTCCGCTCAGCTCCTTCGACCTGGATCTGGAGCAGGTGCGCGAGACGATAAAGTCGTTGAACAGTGTCAAGAACGCCAGCGTCCGGATCAAGCCGGGCGGGGTGCTTCAGGTGATTGTGATGCCCCGCGTTCCGGTGGCCATCTGGCGCACCGCCGAGGGTCTGACGCTGGTGGACGAGGGCGGCGCACCCGTCGGCCCCATCGCCAGCCGCACCGAACGCCCCGACCTGCCGCTGATCGCGGGCGAAGGGGCGGCCCGCCATGTGCCCGAGGCGCTGATCCTGATCCAGGCGACCGCGCCGATCGCGGATCGCGTGCGGGGGCTGGTGCGCATGGGGGCGCGGCGCTGGGACGTGGTGCTGGACCGCGGGCAGCGCATCCTGCTGCCCGAAACCGATGCCCTGCGGGCGCTGGAACGGGTGATCGCGCTGGAAGGCGCGCAGGAAATGCTGACCCGCGATGTGTCCCATGTGGACATGCGGCTGGCCCAGCGGCCGACAGTCAGAATGACACAGGAAGCCACCGAAGCGTGGTGGAACATAATACAGAGCTCGGGACACTAGATCCCGGCCATATCACAAGGCAGTGACACGATGATGGACCTTTACGACAGTCAACGCTCGATGCGGAACATGCGCCGGATTGCGATGCAAAGGGGTGTCGTGGCCATTCTCGATGTGGGGACCTCCAAGATCGCCTGCCTGGTGCTGCGCTTTGACGGCAGTGGTGAACTGGGCGAAGAGGGCGAGATCGGATCGCTGGCGGGGCAATCGGGGTTCCGCGTCATCGGCGCCGCGACCACCCGGTCGCGCGGGGTGCGCTTTGGCGAAATCTGCGTGATGAGCGAGACGGAGCGCGCCATTCGCACGGCGTTGCAGGCGGCGCAGAAGATGGCCGGGATCCGCGTGGATCATGTGATCGCCTGTTTCTCCGGCGCCGAACCGCGCAGCTACGGGCTGGATGCGCAGATCGAGCTGGACGGGCAGGCGGTGACGGAGCAGGACGTGGCGCAGGTGCTGGCAAGCTGCGACGTCCCGGAATACGGCGAGGACCGCGAGGTGCTGCACGCGCAGCCCGTGAACTTTGCGCTCGATCATCGCTCCGGCCTGATCGACCCGCGCGGCCAGCTGGGCAATACGCTGTCGGTGGACATGCACATGCTGACGGTCGACGCCGCGACCGTCCAGCACCTGGCGCATTGCATCAGGCGGTGCGACCTGGAACTCGCAGGTATCGCAAACTCGGCCTATGTGTCGGGCATTTCGTCACTGGTGGAGGACGAGCAGGAACTGGGTGCCGCCTGTATCGACATGGGCGGCGGGTCGACCGGGGTGTCGATCTTTATCAAGAAACACATGATCTATGCGGATTCAGTGCGGATGGGCGGGGACCATGTGACCTCGGACATCTCGATGGGGCTACAGGTTCCCACGGCCAATGCCGAACGGATCAAGACGTTCTACGGCGGGGTGCATGCCACTGGCATGGATGACCGCGAGATGATCGAGATCGGCGGCGAGACGGGGGATTACGAACACGACCGCCGCACCGCCAGCCGGGCAGAGCTGATCGGCATCATGCGCCCGCGGGTCGAAGAGATCCTCGAAGAGGTGCGCGTGCGGCTGGACGCTGCCGGGTTCGACCACCTGCCCAGCCAGCAGATCGTCCTGACCGGCGGGGGCAGCCAGATCCCGGGCCTGGACGGGCTGGCGTCCAAGATCCTGGGCCAGCAGGTGCGGCTGGGCCGCCCGCTGCGGGTGCATGGCCTGCCACAGGCCGCAACCGGTCCGGGCTTTGCTTCGGCCGTCGGTCTGTCGCTCTTTGCGGCGCATCCGCAGGACGAATGGTGGGACTTCGACATTCCCGCCGACAGATACCCGGCGCGCTCGCTGAAACGGGCGGTAAAATGGTTCAGAGACAACTGGTGATCGCAATATGAAGTGGGTCCACCGACATACGGGAAAAATCAGCAAGATTCTGCCCACATGTGGGGTAATTATGGTGTTTTATAGGTGACGATGCGGCCTCAAACCGTTAAGCTTTCCTGAATTTATGACGAAGAAGCGCTCATGGGACGTGGGCTAAAAAACAGGCGGACAGCACATGACACTGAACCTTTCATTGCCCGGACAGGACGATCTGAAGCCTCGCATCACCGTTTTCGGTGTCGGCGGCGCCGGTGGTAACGCGGTCAACAATATGATCGAAAAACAACTGGATGGCGTGGATTTCGTCGTGGCCAACACGGACGCGCAGGCGTTGCAGCAGGCGCGGGCTGAAAACAAGGTTCAGCTGGGGATCAAGGTGACAGAGGGTCTGGGCGCGGGCGCGCGGGCCACTGTCGGTGCGGCTGCCGCCGAAGAATCAATCGAACAGATCGTCGATCATCTGGCCGGCGCGCACATGTGCTTTATCACCGCCGGTATGGGCGGCGGCACCGGCACCGGTGCGGCGCCGATCATCGCGCAGGCTGCGCGCGAGCTGGGCGTTCTGACCGTCGGTGTCGTGACCAAGCCGTTCCAGTTCGAGGGCGCCAAGCGGATGCGCCAGGCCGAAGACGGCGTCGAGGCGCTGCAAAAGGTCGTCGATACCCTGATCATCATCCCCAACCAGAACCTGTTCCGCCTGGCGAACGAGAAGACGACCTTTACCGAAGCCTTCTCGATGGCCGATGACGTGCTGTACCAGGGTGTCAAAGGTGTGACCGACCTGATGGTCCGTCCCGGCCTGATCAACCTCGACTTTGCCGACGTCCGCGCGGTGATGGACGAGATGGGCAAGGCGATGATGGGCACCGGCGAGGCGGAAGGCGAAGATCGCGCCATCCAGGCCGCCGAGAAGGCCATCGCCAACCCGCTGCTGGACGAAATCAGCCTGCGCGGCGCGAAGGGCGTGCTGATCAACATCACCGGCGGCGAAGACCTGACCCTGTTCGAACTGGACGAGGCCGCAAACCGCATCCGCGAAGAAGTGGATCCCGAGGCGAACATCATTGTCGGTTCCACCATGGATGAAGGCATGGGCGGTGTGATGCGCGTGAGCGTCGTGGCCACCGGCATCGACGCGACCGACGTGAACACCGACATTCCGGTGCCGCGCCGCTCCATGAGCCAGCCGCTGAAACCGCAGACCGTGACCGAGGACGCGCCCGCAGCACCCGCGGCCTCCGTTGCCGCGTCGACCGCGCAGGACAGCCAGAAGCCGCTGTTCGAAGACATGGACGTGCAGCGCGTCGCAGCTGAAGAGCAGGCCGAGGACATCTTTGCCGAGGACAGCACGCAGGACGACGATCTGCCGCCACCGGCCTACCAGCCGCAGGTTGCCGCCTTTGAGCCGCGTCAGGAAGAAGACAGCATCGAGGCAGAAGCGGAAGCCAAGCCGGAAGCCTATGTTGCACCGCGCGCTCCCGCGCCCGGCACGCCGTCGCCCGAGGCGCTGGCCCGCCTGCGCGCCGCGGCCCAGAAGGCCAACCCCGAACAGTCCCGGCCCGCAGCCCAGCAGCCCCGCCCGCAACAGGCGGCGTCGGGTGGTCAGGACAAGCCGCGGTTTGGCATCAATTCCCTGATCAACCGCATGACGGGCCATGCCGAGGGCGAGAGCCACGCCCAGGCTCAGCCGCGTCCGGTGCGCCAGCAGCCACCGGTCCAGCAGGCGCCGCAGCGCGGCGCATCTGCCGCGCCGCAGCCCTCGCAGGAGGCGGATCCGGATCAGGAACGCATCGAAATTCCCGCGTTTCTGCGCCGTCAGGCAAACTAAGACCTCACATATTGTGTAACAAAGGGTCGCCCTCGGGCGGCCCTTTTCCTTTTTTATCAAAGGTTTGTAATCGGTAGGGCGCGATTGCGCGCATATGTGACAGACATGTTTCAGTCGGTTGCAAAGATTGAGTTGAGTGAAGTGAACAGGCCCCCTAGTTCTGGGTTCAACTTAGACAACGATCTATGAACCTTGAGGACGAGCACGTGCAAACAACCATCAAATCCCCGATCTCCTTCGGCGGTCATGGCCTGCACTCGGGCGCGCCGGCCACCGTGACAGTGAATCCCGCCAGCGCGCATCACGGCATCTGGTTCAAGCGGACAGACATCGCGCTGGGTGACAGGCTGATCCCTGCACGCTGGGACGCGGTCAACCGGTCGCCGCTGTGCACCAAGCTGGAGAACGCGGCGGGCCTGCATGTTTCCACGGTCGAACACATCATGGCGGCGCTCGCCGGGTGCGGCATCCACAACGCATTGGTCGAGATTGACGGCCCCGAAGTGCCGATCCTCGACGGGTCTTCCGTGCAGTTTGTACGCGGCTTCATGCAGCGTGGCATCCGTTTGCTGGCCGCGCCCGTGATGGCGTTCGAAGTCCTGAAGGAAGTCACCGTCACCGACGGAGAGGCGCGTGCGACGCTGGCGCCCTCGGACACGCTGCGTATCGACTTCGAAATCGACTTTGCCGATCGGGCCATCGGACACCAGAAAAAGACCCTGGCGATGAACAACGGGTCCTTCGCGCGGGAGCTTTGCGACAGCCGGACATTCTGCCGCCGCGCGGACGTGGAAGCGATGCACGCCAATGGTCTGGCCCTGGGCGGCACCGCGGAAAACGCGGTCGTCGTGGACGGCGACACGATCCTGACGCCGGGCGGTCTGCGCCACGCGGATGAACCGGTGCGTCACAAGATGCTGGATGCGCTGGGCGACCTCGCGCTGGCCGGTGCGCCGCTCCTGGGGCATTACACCGGCTATCGGGCGGGTCATTCGCTGACCAACACGCTGCTTCGCGCGCTTTTCGCAACGCCGGACGCTGTCCGGCTGGTCAAATGCGACCCGCTCATGGCGGCGCGTCTGCCCGGCTCCGGTCTGGTCTGGGACGAGATCCCGCAGGTCGCCTGAGAGGCGGTCTCGGTATCGCTTTACACCCATTGAATCGCGCTGCAAGGCGCTGTATCCCCGATACAAAGCCATCTGGCATGGTCGTGTTGAAGCATTTGAACGCCACCTTGCTACAAAGCGCGTAATGCAAGTTTTGCATCGCAAAATATTGTGGTAGTCAGATGCTCAACACGGGGTCGCAGGGCCGGACGAAGGGGGAACGCATGTCTCGAACGGTGTCGCGCAAGCGGTTGATCGGTGCGGTGTTGGTGCTGGCCGCCCTTGGTGCCTGCGGTGGTCAGGACACAGGTCGTTTCACGAAGAATTTCTTCAACCCGCAGGAGATTCCGCTGGAAACCTATTCGGCGGAACAGATCTTCGAGCGGGGCGAATTCGAGCTGAACCGCCGTCAGCCGCAGGAAGCGGCGTTCTATTTCGCCGAGATCGAGCGGCTGTACCCCTATTCCGAATGGGCCAAGCGTGCGCTGATCATGCAGGCGTTCTCCTATCATCAGGATCAGGATTACCCCAACAGCCGGTCTGCCGCGCAGCGGTTCATCGACTTTTACCCCGATGACGATGACGCGGCCTATGCGCAGTATCTGCTGGCGCTCAGCTATTATGACCAGATCGACGAGGTTGGCCGGGATCAGGGCCTGACCTTCCAGGCGCTGCAATCGCTGCGCGATGTGATCGAACGGTACCCGGACAGCGAATACGCCAAGGCGGCGATCCTCAAGTTCGACCTCGCCTTCGACCACCTTGCGGGCAAGGAAATGGAAATCGGTCGCTATTACCTGCGCCGCAACCATTATACCGCGGCGATCAACCGGTTCCGTGTGGTGGTGGAGGATTTCCAAACCACGACCCACACCGCCGAGGCGCTGCATCGTCTGGTCGAAGCGTACCTGTCGCTGGGCCTCACGCAGGAGGCGCAGACCGCGGGCGCGATCCTGGGCCACAACTTCCAGGGCAGCGACTGGTACGAGGACAGCTACAAGCTGCTGACCGGGCAGGGGCTGCAACCGGCCTTCTACAAGAATAACTGGCTGGGCGCGATCTACCGCCAGACCATCAAGGGCGAGTGGTTGTAAGCAGGCCGGGTTGACGCCCGGCCCATCGGAAAGCTGTCATGCTGCGCGGACTGGATATTTCGGACATGCTGATCATAGATCGGCTGGAGCTTGGCTTTCAGCCGGGTCTGAATGTGCTGACGGGCGAGACCGGGGCGGGGAAATCCATTCTTCTGGACAGTCTGGGGTTCGTGCTGGGCTGGCGCGGGCGCGCCGATCTGGTGCGGCAGGGGGCCGAACAGGGCGAAGTCACCGCCTGGTTCGATCTGCCGCCGGGCCATGCCGCGCGCCGTGTGCTGCAAGAAGCGGGGCTGCCGGAGGGGGACGAGCTGATCCTGCGGCGCATCAACACCTCGGACGGGCGCAAGACCTCCTGGGTGAATGACCGCCGGTGTTCGGGCGAGGTTCTGCGCGCGTTGTCGGACACGCTGGTCGAACTGCACGGCCAGCACGATGACCGCGGGTTGCTGAACCCGCGGGGGCACCGCAACATCCTGGACGATTTCGCGGGCAACGGGGCGGCGATTGCCAAGACCCGCAGCGCCTGGGCGGCGCTGTCGGCGGCGCGCAAGGCGGCGGACAAGGCGGCGCAGGAACGTGCGGCCATCGCGGCGGAAGAGGAATTTCTGCGTCACGCCGTCGCCGAGCTGGACAAGCTGGACCCGCAGGAGGGCGAGGAAGCGGCGCTCGACACCCGTCGGCGCCTGATGCAAAGCGCCGAGAAGATCCGCGCCGATGTGGTCAACGCCTACGAGATCATGGGCCAGAACGGGGCCGAAAGGGCCCTGGGCGATGCGCTGCGCTGGCTCGATGGGGCAGCGGCGCGGGCCGAGGGGGCGCTGGAGGCGCCGATGGCCGCGCTGAACCGTGCCATGGTCGAGCTGGACGAGGCGATGTCGGGCGTGGCCGATGCCATCGACGGCATGTCCTTCAACCCGCTGGAACTGGAAGAAACCGAAGAGCGACTGTTCGCCATCCGGGGGCTGGCGCGCAAGCATGACGTGGCGCCGGACGATCTGGCCGGGTTCGCGGGCACGCTGCGCGCCAAGCTGGATGCGCTGGACGCAGGCGAGGCCGCGCAGGCCGGACTGGAACATGCGGTGCGCGATGCGCAGGCGGATTACGACGCTGCGGCCGAGGCGCTGAGCGCGGCACGGGCCAAGGCCGCCCGGAAGCTGGACAAGGCGGTCACGGCGGAACTGGCCCCGCTCAAGATGGAGCGTGCGGTTTTCGAGACCCGGATCGAACCCGAAGAGCCGGGGCCGGAGGGGCGCGACGCGGTTGCGTTCACCGTGGCCACCAACCCCGGCGCACCTGCCGGTCCTTTGGGCAAGATCGCGTCCGGGGGGGAACTCAGCCGGTTCCTGTTGGCGCTGAAGGTCTGCCTCACGCAGCGGCAATCCGGTCTCACCCTGATCTTTGACGAGATCGACCGCGGCGTCGGCGGGGCCACGGCGGATGCGGTGGGCCGACGGCTGTCCGCCCTGGCAGAAGAGGGTCAGGTGCTGGTCGTGACCCATTCGCCGCAGGTTGCGGCACTGGGTGCGCATCACTGGCGCGTGGCCAAGGCGGTGAGCCGGGGCCTGACCACATCGACCGTTGTGCAGCTGAGCCAGCCAGAGCGGGTGGATGAGGTGGCGCGCATGTTGTCCGGCGATCAGGTGACGGATGCGGCCCGCGCCGCGGCAGAGGCGTTATTGGCGGGATGACCCATCTGTCCTTGACCCGCCCGCTGTCCTGCCGGCCCAGAGCGGTCGCGGCGGCATCGGCGTGCGCAGGGCGGGACCGGTGAGCGAGGCGGACAAATCCTTTGTGGCCGGTCAGGTCCGCGACGTGTCCAACGCCTGCCGTCAGGGCTGGCAGGTTCTCAAGACTCAGGGCCCCGGCAAGATACAGTTCTGGTTCATCGCGCTGGTGATCGGCATCGCCGCCGGTTTCGCCGCATTGTTCTTCCGCAAGAGCATCAACTGGTTGCAGTCCACCCTCTACGGGACCGAAGACGTCAACACGCTGCACAGCTTTATTTCGGGGCTGGAGTGGTACTGGGTCGTGCTGATCCCGGCCATCGGCGGTCTGGTCGTGGGGCTGATCCTGCATCACTTCACGGCGGACGCGCGGGCGCGGACGGTGGGCGACGTGATCCTCGGGGCGGCCCTGCACGAGGGCAGGGTGGAAACCCGCGCGGGTCTTGCCTCGGCGGTGGCATCGCTGATCACGCTCAGCACCGGGGGGTCTTCGGGCCGGGAAGGACCGGTGGTCAATCTGGCGGCGGTGATCTCGACCAAGATCAGCAGGTTGATTCATGCCGATGGCGTCAACGGGCGGGACCTCTTGGGGTGCGCGGTGGCGGCGGCGGTTTCGGCAAGTTTCAACGCGCCCATCGCCGGGGCGCTGTTTGCGCTGGAAGTCGTGCTGCGGCATTTCGCGGTACATGCCTTTGCCCCGATTGTCATCGCCTCGGCTGCCGGGACGGTGATCAACCGGCTGGAATTCGGCGGTGTGACCGAATTTGCCCTGCCCACCTACGGCGACCTCCAATTCTACGTGGAACTGCCCGCCTTTCTGCTGCTGGGGCTGACCTGCGGCGTCGTCGCGGTGGCGCTGATGCGCAGCATCTTCTGGGCCGAGGATTTCGGCAACTACCTTCAGGGGCGCACCGGTCTGCCCCGCTGGCTGCGGCCCATGGTGGCGGGCGGCATGCTGGGTGTGATCGCGCTTTGGTTTCCGCACATCATCGGGGTGGGATACGAGACCACATCGCGTGCGCTGACGGGGTCGCTGGTGCTGAATGAGGTGATCGTTTTCACCGTTCTCAAGGTCGCCGCCGTGGCAATCACATTGGGCGGTCGCATGGGGGGCGGTGTGTTTTCACCCTCGCTGATGATCGGGGCGCTGACGGGGCTGGGCTTTGGGCTGATCGCGACGGGGGTGCTCCCGGATTTTTCCGGCTCTTCGAGCCTTTATGCGCTGGCGGGTATGGGGGCGGTTGCCGCAGCCGTGCTGGGCGCGCCGATTTCGACCACCCTGATCGTGTTCGAGATGACCGGCGACTGGCAGACCGGCCTGGCGGTCATGGTGGCGGTCAGCATGTCCACGGCGCTTGGCAGTCGGTTGGTGGATCGCAGCTTCTTCCTCACGCAGATCGAACGGCGGGGCATTCACCTTGCCGCCGGACCGCAGGCCTACCTGCTGGCGATGTTCACGGCGGCGCGGGTGATGCGGCGTCCCGACGATCCGCGCGCGCCCGCGCCGGAGGAGTGCTGGCAGTTGATCGACGAAGGCACCTATATCGACGCCACGGCGACACTCGAATCGGCCATGCCGATTTTCGAAAGCTCCGGTGCACGCTTTATTCCGGTCGTGTCGATTTCGGCGGACACCACCCCGGAACTGTTGGGGGCGCTGTTCCATGTGGACGCGCTGAAAGCCTACAATCGGGCGCTGGCCGCGACCGCAGCCGAAGAACACAGTTGAGCGTTTCAGACTGTCAGATCTGACAGGCTACCGGTCTTCGTCATATTGCCGTTTCGCCGCGTCGATATTCTGCAGCTCGCGGGCAATCCAGCCTGTCAGCTGCCCCATGACGTCAAGCAGACCTTCCCCGATCTGCGTGAGGCTGTAACTGACCTTTGGCGGCACGCTTGGGTCGACATGACGGTCGATCAGGCCGTGACGGCAAAGATCCTTGAGCGTACTCGACAGTACCCTTTCGCTGATGCCCTCGACCGCATCCCGAATGCGATGAAACCGGACAGGGCCCGATTTCAACGACCATAGGACCAGCAAGGTCCAACGGCCCGTAATGAGCTTGAACACCTCGCGACCGGGGCAATCGGCATGCATCGGATCAGACGGATCTGGGGGCGCAGCACTTACTTGCATGTCGGTTCCTTACAATAATACCGGGTCTTCTGTTTGTTAGCGACTTACATAAAGTAAGCCAAGGGAATGAAGTGGAATCACACTCAAAGCAAGGACCGATATCAATGACAGGCCAAACCATTCAGACACTGATAAACACGTTCACACCGACAGGCGGCGACGTCGACGCACTGCTGGAATTGCAGCGCGATGAGATCGAGAAACTGCGCGAGAAGGCCACAGAGACCGGCTGGCTTGGCAACGCGCTATACCGCGCGGCGGACGGCAGTCGGCTGGTGATCGTCACCAGTTTCCGCTCGAAAGAGGCCAAGGAGAAATGGGCAGGATCACCGGAATTCGCCGCGCACCTGAAACGGATCGAACCCCTGGTCGCGCATGTCGATTCAATGCCGGTGTCGATGGTTGGCGCGTTCAGCGGTCGTCGCGAAGACCCTTCGCTTCGCCTCGCGGTGATCACCGGCAGCACCCGTGACGGCCGGTTCGCCGACAAACCCGCAAGCTGGATCGCTCGGAAGGCGGTTCAACGCGGCTTCGATGTGCAAGAGATCGACCTGCGCGATGTAAACTTGCCGTTTTTCGGCGACCCGCCAGCGACTGATGTGCAACGCCAGGCGGTCGACAGCTTCCGTGCCCGCATCGCCGAATTCGACGCCTATCTGTTCACGGTCGCCGAATATAATCACGGACCCACCGCCGTTCTGAAGAATGCGCTGGATCACGCGGAATGGCGACGCAAACCAGCGGGGCTGATCGGATACGGTGGCGTTGGCGGGGCACGGGCGGTGGAACATGTCAGGGGCATCGCCGCAGAGCTGGAGATGGTATCGATGCAGACCGCGGTTCACATCAATTTCGCCGATTACCTGACGGTTTCCAAAGGCGAAAAGCAACTGTCGGATTTCGCCCATCTGGATAGATCGGCAGACAAGATGCTGGACCAGCTGCTGTGGTGGGGGCGCAGCCTCCGCACGGCGCGCTCGGCGCTTTCTGATGGACAGGTTGGTGCCTGACCGGGACCGGCCGCGCCGCAGGTTTCCACGGGTCCCGCCGACAGGTTCTGCCAGTGGTCAGATCTGTTCGACGGTGATCTCGTCCAGCGGATAGAAGGCCAGGTGATCCTTGATCCTGGCCACCGCCCCCTTGGGGTCTTCGTAGGACCAGGCCGCGTTTTCCAATGTCCGGCTTTTGGTCACAACGGAATAATAGACCGCATCGCCCTTGTGCGGGCAGTGCGAGCTGCGGTCGGTCTGGTCGAGGAACGCCATCGCGATGTCCTCGCGGGGGAAGTAGATGACCGGGCCGTAGTCGCCTTCGGCCAGTTCCAGCGCATTGTCGGTCTCGCCCAGCACGGCGCCACCGGCACGCACGCTCCAGGTACCTTCCGCCTTGGTGATCTTGATATGGTCTGCCATGTTGTCCCCCTTGTTGCGCTCCTCAAAGGGGCGCGGTCGCCGCATCCAACCACAGTTTTGTTGCAGGCGATACCCGGGGGCCGATTTTTTCCGCGACCGCCGCATGATAGGCGTTGATCCAGTCGATTTCACTGCGCTCCAGCAGGTCCGGCCGGATCAGCCGCCGGTCTATCGGGGCAAAGCTCAGTGTTTCCCACTCCAGCATCGCACGGTGCGCGTCGCCGCCGGGCAATGCGGGGGCCTCGCGCACCACCAGCAGATTCTCGATACGGATGCCAAAGGCGCCTTCGCGGTAGTATCCCGGCTCATTGCTCAGGATCATGCCGGGGCGTAACGGGGTGGTGCTGATCCGGCTCAGGCGCTGGGGCCCTTCATGCACGCTGAGATAGGCGCCGACGCCATGCCCCAGCCCATGGTCGAAATCCTGTCCCGCCAGCCACAGGGGCATGCGGCCCACCGCCTCAATGTGACATCCGGCCAGACCGGCGGGCCAGCGCAGGCGGCTCATCGCGATCATGCCTGACAGGACGCGGGTAAAGGCGGCACAGGCGTCTTCGGGCGGGGCGCCGATGGCGATGGTGCGGGTGATGTCCGTTGTCCCATCCAGGTACTGGCCGCCGGAATCCAGCACGATCAGGTGGCCGTCCTCAAGGGTCGTGTCGGTCTCTTCGGTCACACGGTAGTGCATGATGGCGCCGTTCGCCCCGGTGCCCGCAATGGTATCAAAGCTGATCTCCTGCAGGGCGTTGTCGCGACGGCGGCTGGCTTCCAGCTCAGTGACCACCTGTGTTTCAGTGACGCTGCCTGCCGGTTGCGCGTCCAGCCAGGCCAGCAGTTCGCACAGCGCCGCACCGTCGCGCAGATGGGCGGCGGCGGATCCCGCGATCTCCGCCTCGTTCTTGCAGGCCTTTGGCAAGGCACAGGGATCGTCGCCCCAGGTTGCACGATCGCCCACGGCTTCGGCGACGGCCAGCGGCACGGACTGGCGGTCCAGCCGCACGGGCCCTTCCAGCTTCGCCAGATGGGTCAGAAGCGTATCGGGCGCGTGAACATGCACGTCCGGCCCCAGATGGCCTGCCATGCCCTCCAGCTTCGACGGCGCCATGAAGAGATCCACCGCGCCGCTGTCGTGCAGGACGGCAAAACCATGCGCAACCGGGTTGTGGGCGATGTCGGTGCCCCTGATATTCAGCAGCCAGTTATGGCTGTCGGGCAGGGTGATGACGGCGGCGCGATGACCCGCCTCGCGCAGCTCTTGCGCCAGACGCGCGCGCTTGGCGTCGTGGCTTTCGCCCGCGAATTCGATGGAATGCACCTTGGCCGGGCCCAGCGGGGGGGCGGGTTGATCCGGCCAGATCCGGTCCACAAGATTGTCGCAGGGGCGCAGGACGATCGCGGTGCCCTTCAGCGCATCCTCGATCTGGTGGATCTGTCCCGGCGTGTGCAGCCAGGGGTCAAAGCCCACCACACCGCCCTCTTGCAGCTGCTGGCGCAGCCAGTCGCCCAGGCCGACATCGGGCCAGGCGACCGGCGTGAAATCCGCGGCGACCTGCGCCTTGACCTGCGTGCGATAGCGCCCGTCGACAAAGACACCGGCCACCTCCTCCAGAACCGCGCAGAACCCGGCGGAACCGGTAAATCCGGTCAGCCAGGCCAGCCGGTCGTCACGCGGGGCCACGTATTCACCCTGATGGGCATCCGCACGGGGCACAATGAATCCGGCCAGCCCCTCGGCGGCCATCTCTGCACGCAGCGCCCTCAGCCGGGGCGGTCCCTGTTCCGGCCGCGCGGTGACCTCGAAACTCTGGAACATGCCCGCTCCTTCATTGTTCTTAAAAATACACAAATACCCGGTCTCAACCGGCGCGGCGCATCCCCATGACGCGCGCCCGCGCCCTCGGGTCCTTGTCAAAGAGCGCCGCCAGCTGCTCCGTCATTGCCCCTGCCAGCTGGTCGACATCGGTGATGGTCACGGCACGGTCGTAATAGCGTGTGACATCATGGCCGATGCCGATGGCCAGCAGCTCCACCGCCTTGCGCCTTTCCACCATGGCGATCACGTCGCGCAGGTGCTTTTCCAGATAATTCGCCGGGTTCACGCTCAGGGTGGAATCGTCCACCGGCGCCCCGTCCGAGATCACCATCAGGATCTTGCGCGCCTCGTGACGGGCCATCATCCGGCGGTGCGCCCATTCCAGCGCCTCGCCGTCGATGTTCTCCTTCAGCAGGCCTTCCTTCATCATCAGGCCCAGGTTCGACCGGGTCCGGCGCCAGGGCGCATCGGCGGATTTGTAGATGATGTGGCGCAGATCGTTCAGACGCCCCGGCTGGGTCGGCCTGCCGTCGTTCAGCCAGGCTTCGCGAGCCTGGCCGCCCTTCCAGGCGCGGGTGGTAAAGCCCAGGATCTCCACCTTGACGTTGCACCGCTCCAGCGTGCGGGCCAGCACATCGGCACAGATCGCCGCGATGGAGATGGGCCGCCCCCGCATGGAGCCGGAATTGTCCAGCAGCAGCGTCACGCAGGTATCGCGGAATTCCGTATCCTTCTCGACCTTGAAGGACAGCGGCGTGGTGGGGTTGGCGACCACACGGGCGAGCCTGCCCGCGTCCAGCGTGCCTTCCTCCAGGTCGAATTCCCAGGACCGGTTCTGCTGCGCCTGCAGGCGGCGTTGCAATTTGTTGGCCAGACGGCTGACAGCCCCCTTCAGCGGGTCAAGCTGCTGGTCGAGATAGGCACGCAGACGCTCCAGTTCCACCGGTTCGGCCAGTTCCTCGGCCCCGATCACCTCGTCATGCGTGTCGAGGTAGACAAGGTAGTTGGGGTCCGCATCGGAGACGGGCTGCGGCGCGGGCGGCTCCATCGGGGCGTCACCTTCAGGCATCTCGGCCTCTTCGCCCAGTTCCTGGTCGGCCATGTCGTCCATGCTGACCTGCGCTTCGGAGGCATCCTGCTGATCCTCCTGCGACTGTTCGGCGCTGCCTTCGGTTTCGTCCTCGTCCTGGTCGTCCTGACCGGTGCTGTCGGGATCCTGCTCTTCTTCGGCACCTTCCTCGGCGTCGTCCTCCTGGTCCTCATCCATCTGGTCGGGGTCATCGCCCAGCTGGTCGCCATAGCCAAGGTCCGAGATCATCTTGCGCGCGAATTTCGCAAAGGCCGATTGGTCGTGCAGCACGTCGCCCAATGTGTCGAGCGCACCGCCCGCCTGATCTTCGATGAAGCCCCGCCACAGCTCCATGGCGTTCTCAGCCCCTGTGGGAAGCGCCCGTCCGGTGGCGAGATGGCGCACCAGGTAGCCCGCGGCGGTGGCCAGCGGCACATCGCTGGGCTGTTTCGCCTGATCGTAGCCGCGGCGCAGTGCTTCGTGCTTGATCTTGACGTCGATGTTGCCGGCGGTTCCGGGCATGTCACGGGCGCCCATCGCTTCGCAGCGGGCGGTTTCCATCGCCTCGTAAAGGTCGCGCGCCATTTCGCCCTGCGGCTGGTAACGCGCGTGGGTCTGGCCGTTGTGATACCGCCGGTTCAGCGCCAGCGCATCCGCCGTGCCACGGGCCAGCAGCACTTCGTCCCGCGTCATCCGGCGGCTGACCTGCGGCAGGCGCATGGCGTCACCGGACAGGCCGGAGGGATCTACCGAGTAGCTCACATTCAGGTCCGGGTCGTTCGCCATGACCTTGGAGGCCTCGGCGAGCGCCTTTTTGAACGCATCTGCTGGGTTATCGGATTTGGTCATCGGGCACTCTTGCAATCGTCTGTTCTGCCCCGCAACCTAGGCCGTTCGCCGTCGAATGACCAGCGGCCCTCAGGGGTTTCAGCGTATCAGATCGCTGCATTCTCGCAATTCGCGGGCCAGGCGATCGTGCGCACGGGCACGCCGCCCCTGATCGGGGGAGAATTCCGCGTCGTTGCGCAGGAAGGCGTGGCTGCGCCAGGCGTGGAATTTGGCATTCTGAGCGACCGAGAGGGGCATCCCGTCTTCGATTGCAGCGGGCAGGGCGGCCTCCATCAACGTGTCGAAGGTGGCGCTGTCGCGCGCACCTGCCGGTTGCCGGCCCCAATAGGTTTCCACGGCGGACAGGCGTCCGGCACAGATGGCGAAAAGCGTGGCCCGTTCGGAAGGGGAGACGGGCAGAGCCACAGCCGCCCCGCCGAAGAACAGGCAGGCCACGGCAGCGATTCGGATAACGCGTGAACAGCTCATGTAACGAGTTTATGACAGTTTGCCGGAAAATGACCGGCGCAGGGCGACTTTTTTAGTTTCCTCCGCGGCGCGGTACGTGGCTGCACCTGAGGGATGATGCGCGCCCCCGTCGGTCGATCGCTCTGAATGCGCGCGTTTGGCGGTATTTTCGGGATGGGCGGATTCCCGCAATTCGCGAGGGCGTCAACCTAAGGCTTTATGTTTTCATCAGAATTCTTCCTTCGGGTGCACTCTGGCCGATCCGGCATAGGCCAGTTTCCGCCGGTTCCCAATCCGTGCCGGGGAACCAAAACGTTGCATCGGGGATTTGCTGGTCAGAACGGCGGGATCGGCGTCGCATCATGCTTCATCGGTCTTGTCACCAACCAAGTGAGGAGAAGACCATGACCAATCTGAAGCAACATGCGAGCACTCTTGCACTGATCGCGACGCTGACCGCGACGCCTGCCATTCTGGCGGCTCAGACTGCCACTGAACCGGCCGACGGCACGGCGACCGAGCAGCCGATGACGCAGGACAATGCCGAGGCGCCGACAGATGAAACCACGTCCGAAGACGCGTCCGATACCGCCGACGCCGAGATGCCGGCGGATGACGCCGCAAGCGACACGGCCGAGGCCCCTGCGGATGACACGATGTCGTCCGAGACGTCCGACACTGCCGAGGCGCCTGCCGATGACGCGATGAGCTCGGACACCGCCGAAGCACCTGGCGCTGATCCGATGGCGACGGACGATACGGACACAGCCGCTGTGCCTGCGGAAGACGGCATGAGCGCCGATGGCACCCAGACGGCTGAAGCCGCGACCGAAGAGCCGGCAAAGGAAGTTGAAGGCCAGATCCGGATGCAGGGCGAGAACACAATCCTCGCCGACGATCTGATCGGCACCAACGTCTATTCCACCGCTGGCGAAAACATCGGTGAAATCGACGACCTGATCGTCAACCTCGACGGTTCTGTCGAAGGTGCCGTGATCGGCGTGGGCGGTTTCCTCGGCATTGGCGAGAAATGGGTTGCCGTGTCGATGGACAGCCTGTCCACCCAGCAGGACGAAAACGGCAACGTGACGCTGACCAGCTCCGCTACGAAAGTTGATCTGGAAGCTGCCGAACCCTTCGTGACAGCGCGTGACCTTGCCGCCGCACAGCGGTCGGTCGAAACCGCGCCTGTGGACGGTGGGGTCCAGACCCAGCCGGTGGAATAATCCACGCAGCCATTGATCGGCACTGCCGATGAATTGGGCCACCGTCGCAGCAGCGGCGGTGGCCTTTTCGTTCAGGTGCAGGCATCTGTCGCATCCGTCTGTGCAACCTTGCGCAGTGTCAATGGTTTCGAGCGTTCACAAGAGAAAACAATAAAGTGAAAGGAATTCTTCATCCGCAAAGGAACGGTACCGGGACGAAGTTGTTACTTCCTTAGCAAATCGACGGGGCAAGGTGCACTGATGCACAGCCCCACAGAAAGGAATGAGTATGACTTTTAAGAACACCGCGACCCGCATCGCCCTGGCCGCAATGTTGGCCGCTTCTCCCGCCGCATTGACCGCGCAGCCGCAAAGCGGCTCTCCCGCACAGTCCGTGGCGGAGGACCCGGACGAGAATGTCGGCGGCGAAGTCAACAGTGTCGGCTCGATGGAGCAGACGTCGCGGTCGATTGAGACGCCCGGCGCGTACGACGATGCGCGTACGGATGAAGAGATCAAGGGGTCCCTGATCCAGACGGATCCCGAGGATACGGAAGGGTCCCAGCTCTTGACTGAGTGATCCGGTCCGATTGTTGCAATGGCCCCGCCCGACAGGCGGGGCCATTTTCGTTTCAGTGGGGAAAAACAAAGGGGCGCCCAGACAGGACGCCCCTGAACCGTCGATCAGCGCACCATCAGCCCAGGCTGACGCTCGCGGCGCTTTCCGGCAATTCCTCGTCGAACAGGCGCTGATAGAATTCCGCCACGGTCTGGCGCTCCAGCTCATCGCATTTGTTGAGGAAGGACAGGCGGAAGGCATAGCCCACGTTGCGGAAAATCTCGGCGTTCTGCGCCCAGGAGATCACGGTGCGCGGGGACATGACGGTGGAAAGTTCGCCGTTCATGAACGCGGTCCGCGTGAGGTCCGCGACCGTCACCATCTGGCGCACGGTTTTGCGGCCCTCCGCGTTGTTGTAATGCGGATTCTTGGCCAGGACGATCGCGCTTTCGGCGTCGATGCTGAGGTAGTTCAGCGTGGCCACCAGCGACCAGCGGTCCATCTGGCCCTGGTTGATCTGCTGGGTGCCGTGGTAGAGGCCGGTCGTATCGCCCAGGCCCACCGTGTTCGCGGTGGCGAAGATGCGGAAATAGGGGTGCGGTTCGATCACCTGGTTCTGGTCCAGCAGCGTCAGTTTGCCGTCCACTTCCAGCACCCGCTGGATCACGAACATCACATCGGCGCGCCCCGCGTCATATTCGTCGAAGACGATGGCGGTGGGGTTGCGCAGCGCCCAGGGCAGGATGCCTTCCTGGAAATCAGTCACCTGCTTGCCGTCGCGCAGCTTGATCGCGTCCTTGCCGATCAGGTCGATCCGGCTGATGTGGCTGTCGAGGTTCACACGCACGGCGGGCCAGTTCAGCCGCGCGGCGACCTGTTCGATATGCGTGGATTTGCCGGTGCCGTGATAGCCCTGGATCATCACGCGGCGGTTATGGTTGAACCCGGCGAGGATGGCGAGCGTGGTGTCGGGGTCGAACTTGTAGGTGCTGTCGAACTCCGGTACGCGGTCTGTCCGGTCGGCAAAGCCCTTGACCATCATGTCCGTATCAATGCCGAAAACGTCGCGGACGCTGATGTCTTCTGTCGGTTTCATGTTGATGTCCAGCTCGGCGTCAGCCATGTGTCCTCGTCCTTTTCGGTCTGGTCCCGCTCGGGGAAATATCGGCCCGCCTCTGGTGCAACATATCGAAAGCACGCGCAAGGGTCGGGCAGCGGGTTTGTACCGGCCCGCGCCCGGTTAACTGGTGCGGGTCGCGTCGATGGCAACCTGCGCGCAGCCGCAGGCGGCTTTCACCGGGCGGTCGGCCCGCGCCTCGGCCAGGTCGAGCCGCAGCTTGACGTGCGGCGCCTCGTCGCTGTCGCCCCGGGCGATCAGGCAGTCGTATAGCCCGCGCAAGGCCCAGACATTGTCAGGGTGCACGCAGGCACGCGGCAGGCCGGGTACAAGGCCAAGGTCCTGCCGGAACACCTGTTCTGCTTCTGCCAGTTGGCCCTGTTCGAACAGCAGCGCCCCCAGCGCGTGGCGGGTGGGTTGCATCCAGCCCCAGGGCTCGTCGTAGGGCAGCGCATCGTCGAGCGCCACCGCGCGGCGCAGGTGGGCAAAGGCCACGTCATAGTCGCCTTTGCGGTAGGCCAGTTCCCCTTCCAGCATGGCGGTCGCCACTTCGAGCAGGTCCACCCCGCGCACGTTGTGAAGCAGGCGGCTGCCCGGCACCCGCGCCTTGACCGCCAGAAAGGTGTCGAGCTGTGCATCGGCGTCCTCGATATGCCCCAACGCGGAATAGGCCAGCCCCTTGGCGTATTCGATGAAGGCGGTGCACATGACGTAGGTTTCCGTATCTTCGGGCAACTCCAGCTTCAGGATCTCCTCCCACATGCCGAAGCGGATCAGCACATGCGGCTCCATCCCCAGGATCGTTTCAAAGAAGTCGGCCATCGGTGGCGATTTGATCTGCAGCAGGGCATCCGGGGTCGTGTCACGCATGCCGCGGACGGCGCGCATCGCCGGCTCAAATTGCCCCATATAAAGCGCGCCGCTGATCACGAAGTGATAGTTGTGCTGGCGGTAGCCGGTGTAGATGTTGAACGCGCCTTCGGCTTCGTAATACTTCAGATCGGCCTCGATCGCGCGCTCGTTCCAACGCACGACTTTCTCGTAATCCCCGCACAGCACGTCGATATGGGTGGGCATATGCACCAGGTGGCCCGCGTCGGGCATCAGGGTGCGCAGCACGTCGGCGGCGCGCAATGCCTTTTCGGGATAGGGCGACATTTCCATCAGGTGGACATAGAGATGCAGGATGCCGGGATGGGCCATGCCGCCGGGCAGGGCCATCTGGGTTTCCAGCACCGCCTGCGCCTCCAGCGTCTCGGCGTCCGGCGCCACGGCGCCATCCGCGATGTCCCACATCTGCCAGGGCGTCAGGTTCATCAGCGCATCGACAAAGACGGTCGCCACATCCGCATCGGTGGGATAGGCCTTGTGCAGCGCGCGCATCGCATCGGCAAAGGCGCGGTCCCAGGGGGCCATGTCCTCCACCGGGTCGCGCTGCGGGTAACGGGCGGTCAGGGCCTGTATCAGCGCCGCCTCGACGGGGCTGGTGCTGTCCATGACCGCCAGAGCGGCCTGTGTCGCGTCATAGGCTTCGGCCAGTGCCTCGGCGCGGCCCTTGCTGTCGAACCGGACCCAAGGCATGTTGTAGTTCGGCCCGGCGGCATAGGCATGGCCCCAATGCGCCATCGCGCATCCCGGATCGGCGTCGGCGGCTTTCACGTAGCAGGCGATCGCTTCCTTGTGGTTGAAGCCGTAGGTCCAGTTCAAACCCCGGTCGAACCAGGTCTGTGCCTCTGCGGAGGCGACTGTCACCGGGCGGGTGTAGGCACCCAGATCGTATTGATAGGTCATCGTGACGCTCCTGCAATCGGACGGAGCATGCCAAGTCCTGCCGCGATTGCCCAGAGCCATGCGGCCCAGAATTCCGCAAAACCTGCACGATCACACGGCGGTGCCCTGCACGAGACTGCCTTAGCAAGGGGCGTACATCATAAGGAGACAGGCAGATGCACAAGATGACAGTGGACCAGCGATTTTCCATCGGGCTGGTGATCGGGGCGGCGGGTGCGGGTGTGGCGCTGACAATTCAGGCAACGACAGGGACATTTTCCGGCGAGGCGGGATTTGTGAGGGTGGCGAGCGCCGGGGCGTTGCTGAGCGGGCTCGCGTTGGCGGAGGGGTTCGGACGACCGGGTTGGGTCGGGCTGATCCGGTCGGTCCTGAGCTTTGCCGGGGCAACGGTTTTCGGGGCGATGATTTCGGTCATGCTGCTGCCTGTCGACCAGTTCCTGTCGGAAATGGACCCCTTCGACCCGTTGCGCGATGCCCTGTCGGCGGCGGTCGTGGGGCCTTTGTTCGTGCTTGGCAGCATCGCGGAAGAGGTTGCCGTGCTGGGGATCTGGACGGTGGGGGCGGGCGCGGCGCACCTGTTGCGCCGGACCTTGTAAGGCGGCAATCAATCCTTGAAGCTGCGGCTTCCCTTGATCTGGTCCCAGGCCCACATGACCTGCTGAAGCTGGTCTTCCTGCGACCGGTCGCCGCCGTTCATGTCCGGGTGCAATACCTTGATCAGCAGCTTGTAGGCCTTGCGGATTTCGGGCTTGGTCATCGTATCCTTGACCTCCAGAATCTCGACCGCGCGGCGTTCGGTCGCGGGCAGGCGGCGACCGGTCTGGCCGGTCCGCCCCGGATTCTGGGTCGCATTCTTGCCCAGCACCTGATGCGGGTCTTCGATGCCCAGCCGCGCCCAGGCGCGCGCCTCCGGGTCGCCCAGCGGCTTGGTCTTGCGTTCCCAGACCTTGTCCTCGCTCATCTGGGCGTTCAGCTCCGCCTCGGTCGTGCCGTCGAAGAAGTTCCACTTGAGGTTGTACTCGCGCACATGCTGCTGGCAGAACCAGAAGTAGTCGTCCAGCACATCCGGCGCCTTGGGGGCGCGGTACTTGCCGGGCTCTTCGCATCCCTCGTGGTCGCAAATCCGTGTCGATGTCTCTGATGCGCCGGACATGCCGCGCCGTCCGCGGGGGTTCTTCTTTTTCGAAGACGACACGGACATGTCGAATCCGAAGGGGTCTGGTTTGGACATAGCGATAAACCTTTTCGACTCGGAGAGATGAGTTTAGACCTTCCCCCGCGAGATTGAAGGGGCTTGACAGAAAAATGGCGGGAAAAATGTCTAAGACGGAAGAGATCACATCGGCCTTGGAAACCGCTTTCGATCCGCGCGAGCTGGAGGTGGTTGACGACAGCGAAAGCCACCGCGGACATGCGGGGTTTCGCGAGGGTGGAGAAACGCACTACAACGTGCGCATCCGCTCATCGGCTTTCAAGGGGCAATCTCGGGTTGCGCGGCACCGGGCCGTTCACAGGGCGCTGGGACCCGACCTAATCGGCCGGATCCACGCGCTGGCGCTTGATCTGGATGTTTAAGAAAGACGTCTAATCCGTTGGCTGCGGGGGATTTTTGAACTCTGCCCGCTTGCCCAAGGAATTGCCCACGGTCTTGATGTCGCTGGTGTCTTCGACACCGTTGTCTTCGTCATCAATCGACTGAGCCGTCCGGTCCGTCGTGTCTGCCGGCGTCTGTGCGGCCAGGTCCTCGGCGGGGGCCTCCGGCAAGTCCTCGGGCGTCTCTGACGGCGCGGAAGCCTCATCCGGGGCGGGTAGCAACTCGGGGGCAAAGGCCTCCGCATCGCCCTCACGCAGGCGGCGGAAAACCAGCACGTTGCGCCATTCGGTGGTGGTGGAGGTCAGGCCGGAGCGTTCGACCGAGGGCAACGTCTCGGCCCGCTGATATTCCCAGCCATCGCCCGCAAGCTCATTCATAAGCTCTTGCAGCCCATAGGAAAACCGGGCCTCCGCCCCCTTCACACCCTTGCCCTTGCGCCCTTTTGAGGGGGCGGGAACAACCTTGTATTCATAGCGTGGCATGGAAATCCTTTGACGGTGGTTCGGAAGGGTCTCATAGCCCATCCTCATAATGCGTACAACGGCACCTGATTTCGCGTCGACCCGGCCGTGCCGGACCCCGCGTTAACCGCGCTTCAACCCGATGCGGCGGCCCACGCGGGCTTCGGGGGGCAGATCGCCCTGGGTCGCCTTGAAGGCGGCCAGCGCGTCCTGAATCTTCGGCGGCATCGGCGCGACGCGGGGGCCGGATTGGTCCACGTGCAGGGTCAGCCCCTCTGCCGTGGCGGCAAGCCAGCCGTCCTCGTGAAACAATTCCTGATAGCAGTGAAAGCGTTTCTCATCGAAATCAATAAGATGGAAGGTGGTGTTCACCCGATCGCCCGCATGTAATTCACGCAAATAGCAGATGTGGAATTCGGCCACATAGGTGGTGCAGCCGGTCTTTTGATACTCCGGACCAAAGCCCAGGGATTCATAGACTTCATCCACCGACTGGTCGAACAGGACGGAGTAATAGGCCATGTTGAGGTGGCCGTTGAAGTCGATCCACTCGGGCTTGACGGTCTGGATGCTGGACCGGAAGGGGGCTTGGGTCGTCTTTGTCAAAGCTGTCGCTCCAATTGCAAAAGGGCGCGGCGAATGGGCGTCCTGCGCATGCCCGGCCTCGCGCTGACTGCGGCGGCCAGGCGCAGGTTCATCCGCCGAGCTTGGCCGCCACAATCTGGTTGACCGCCTTGGGGTTGGCCTTGCCGCCCATGGCTTTCATCACCTGACCCACGAACCAGCCCGCCAGCTTGGGGTTCTGCTGCGCCTTGGCGACCTGGTCGGGATTGGCGGCGATGATGTCATCCACAGCCGCCTCGATGGCACCGGTATCGGTGACTTGCTTCATGCCTTCGGTCTCGACGATCTCGGCGGGGTCGCGACCTGTGGTGTAGCAGATCTCGAACACGTCCTTGCCGATCTTGCCGCTGATCGCTTCGGATGCGATCAGATCGACAATGCCGCCCAGCTGTGCGGGGGTGACGGGGCTGTCGGTGATGTCGCGGTCGTCCTTCTTGAGCCTGCCAAAGAGTTCGTTGATGACCCAGTTCGCGGCCATCTTGCCGTCGCGGCCCTTGGCCGTCGCCTCGAAATACGCGGCGGAATCGAGATCGGCGGTCAGCACCGAGGCATCATAGTCGCTGAGCCCGAAGTCGGCGATAAAGCGTGCCTTCTTGGCGTCCGGCAGTTCGGGCAGCCGGGCGGCGATGTCATCGACCCAGCCCTGTTCGATTTCCAGCGGCAGCAGGTCGGGATCGGGGAAGTAGCGGTAGTCATGCGCTTCCTCCTTGGACCGCTGGGTGCGGGTTTCGCCCTTGACCGGGTCGAAGCCGCGGGTTTCCTGATCCACCGTGCCGCCCGCTTCGAGGATGGCGATCTGGCGCCGCGCCTCGACTTCGATCGCCTGCTGGATGAAGCGGGTGGAGTTCATGTTCTTGATCTCGCAACGCGTGCCGAGATGGGCAAAATCGCCGGTCTCGCGGTAGCGTTCGTAATCGCCCGGACGGCAGACCGACACGTTGACGTCGGCGCGCAGATTGCCGTTTTGCATGTCGCCGTCGCAGGTGCCGAGATAGCGCATGATCTGACGCAGTTTCAGGATGTAGGCGGCGGCCTCTTCCGGGCCGCGGATGTCGGGGCGGGACACGATCTCCATCAGGCAGACACCGGCGCGGTTGAGGTCGACAAAGGAACTGTCGGGGTCCATGTCGTGAATGGATTTGCCCGCGTCCTGTTCCATGTGGATGCGTTCGACGCGGACCAGCCGCGCGGTAGGTTCTTCCCCCGCGACCCCCGCCCCCATTTCCACCAGCACCTCGCCTTCGCCCACGATGGGTTCGTAAAGCTGGCTGATCTGGTAGCCCGCCGGCTGGTCGGGGTAGAAATAGTTCTTCCGATCGAAGGCAGATTTCAGGTTGATCTGCGCCTTCAGGCCCAGACCTGTGCGGACCGCCTGTTCGACGCAGTATTCGTTGATCACGGGCAGCATGCCGGGCATGGCGGCGTCCACGAAGGCGACGTTGGAATTGGGTTCCGCCCCGAAGAGGGTGGAGGCGCCCGAGAACAGCTTGGCGTTGGACGAGACCTGGGCGTGCACCTCCATCCCGATCACCAGTTCCCAGTCATCCTTGGCCCCCGCGATGCGTTTGGGTTTCGGCGTGTCGTAGGTCAGGTCAAGCATGGCGCACCTTGGTCAGGGATCATCGGTCTATCCGGGTCATAAGATAGCGCGGGATAGGTCGCAAGGCCCTGCTGACCTGACGGGTCAGGCGGGAATGGCCTGTGGTCCGGTATCGGTAAAGACGATGCGGTGGCCCGCGGCAATCTCGCGGCTGAACAGCGAGGTGATGATGCGCATCGCGTCCTCCCGGCCCGACGCGGCAAAGCGGGCGGGCGAACGGACCCGCAGGTTGTTGTCAAAGCCCTGCGCCGCATGGGCCCAGATCATCGGGTGCAGTTCGGTCAGATGGTCGCGCACGATGTCGTAGGCGCACTCCGCGATCTGCATGCGGTTCTGATCGGCCTGATCGTTGCCGGAAAACGCCTGTCCGACCGAATTCGCGCAATAGGCGGCGAAGAGGTTGGCGGCGTAGGCGTTGGGGCGACGGTCGAGAATGTCGTGCATCCCTTCGATAAAGAAATCCACGTCGAGATTGGCGCAGGCCTGATCGTCGCAGGCGATGGCATCGAACTGGACCCAGGTGTAGCTGCCTGCGCCCCATGTGTCTTCAGTCCGGGCGGCGGTGCGTCGCGCCTCCAGCTCCAGCTCGCGGTAGCTGCCGAACCACCGCGGAAGCAGATGGTTGCCAAGGGCGCGCATGGATCGGGGATTGGCCGGGTTGAGGTCGATCAGCGTCTCGTATCGGTCCGCGATCTGATGTTCCCCGGGGGTGGCATTCGCCAGAAGGGCGCAGATGGTCCCGGCGATAAGGGGGGACTCGTGGTGGACGTCCTTATAGTCGTCGATGATGTCGCGGGCGCGGTCGAAATGCGCGGAAAAGGCCGCACGGTTGCGTTCGGGGATTTCGGCGTCCCAGCCTGTGCCACGCCAGGCCCAGCCGATGTCCATGTGGGCCTGCGCGACGATGGCACCGATCACGGGATCCTCGGCGCGTTCTGCCAGCACATGCTCCAGCGCGTCGATCCCCGCCAGCAGGGGCGCATCCTTGGCCGGTTTCCCGTCAATCAGTGCGTGTTCCGCCGCCATGATCACATCCGACCGGGCACCATAGGCCAGAAGTTCCGCCACGGGCATGAAGCCGGGGGTCAGGTCGCGGTTCCTGTCCGCCAGACGGATCTTGTCCGACAGCGTCTCCCAGTCTTCCTGGCGGACCATGCGCTGGCCACGTTGCAGGTGATGATCACGCAGCTTGTCTTCTGCGGTCGGGTCGGGGCAGGCGATGCTGAGCATGGCCTCCGGGGCTTCCGCGCTGGCGCGTGGCCGACGGCGCAGCAGGGGCGTCTTCAGCGGCAGGACCGGTTCCGGCTGTGGGGGGCGCTTGAACCCCAGGGGTCGAATGCGGTCGGTCAGGGTGCTGAGAAGCGTTTTCATGTCGGGATGTCCGGAGGTGTTGGCAGTTCCTCGTAACCTGCTGCGGCAATCGGGCTGAAACATGGCTGGGGTGCGAAGTTCTCGGGGAATATTCTCTCCTTAAGCGTGTATTCTCCGCAGGAATGACAGAATGATTAATGATTGTTCCGGTCCCGGCGCCGAAGGTCGGCAGAAGGCGGCGATTGTTGCGGTGCTTTGCCGCAAAATGGGCTGATACTTGCCAGTCCGAATTGCCGCGCACATACTGCCCGTCATGAAATTTGCCGGCCTGACCTTTGCGCTCCTTATGATGTCTGACGCTGTTATGGCTGATGGGCATGCGCCGCTGCGGCCCCAGTCCATGTCAGATCTGGTGGAACGACCTAAGGTTGATCCCGATCGCGCCGAACCCTTGGCCGCGACGCCGGTGCCAAACCTGCCCGCGCGGGCCGAGGCGCTGCCGCTGACGTTGCCGGGGGCCGCCGCCCTGCGGCCCGACGCGCCGGAGGAAACCGTGTTGGTCCTGCCGGTGGAGCCGGTCCTGCGGCCTGTCGCGCGGTCGCCCAATCTGCCGCGCACCCGTTGGCAGCACATGGTCGGCAACGCCCTGTGGACCCGCACGGCGCTGGCTGCGCTCAAGTCGCATGGCAAGGCGCTGGTGGACATGGTGCCAGGCGATATCGACACCTGGTGCCCGGCCTATCCTCAGGCGGACGAAAGGCGGCGGCGGGCCTTCTGGGTGGGCTTCCTGTCGGCGCTGGCCAAGCATGAAAGCACCTACAAGCCCTGGGCGGTGGGCGGCGGCGGCCGCTGGTACGGGCTGTTGCAGATCCTGCCGGGCACCGCCCGAGGCTATAACTGCAACGTGGGCGATGGCGCGTCTCTAAAGAGCGGGCCCGCGAACCTCAGCTGCGCCGTGCGCATCATGGCGCATACCGTGCCGCGGGACGGGGTCATATCGGGGCCGCGCGGCAACCGGGGTGTCGGCGCCGACTGGGGGCCGATGCGATCCGCCTCGAAACGTCGAGAGATGGCGGGCTGGCTGCGACAGCAGTCTTACTGCAAACCGATCAGCGTGACACGGCCCCGCGCACGCCCCTGACCGGGGCTATTGCAACAGTTGGAAATGGAACCGTTTCACGGTGACACCCTGAGCGGTGAGCGCGTCTTCGAATGCCTGATGGGGCGGGGTTGCTTCAAAGGGCATCCTGATCCTGCGGCCGCTTGGCAGGACGATACTGGCGCGCACGGAAAGGTCGAGCCGTGTGTCCAGCCGGATGTGGTCGATTTCGGACAGGGCAATCACAGCGTCGCGCGGCCCGGTGAACCAGCGCAGATGCGTTGCACTCAGGTCGATGCCCGCCAGCGGATTGCGGACCAGATCCCACAGGGCGGGCAGGGTGAAGACGGCGAGGATGGCCACGATCATCGGAGCCGCGTCCAGGACGATCAGCAGATACAGCAGTGCCGCCCAGACCGCGATCAGGATCGCCATGCCCCGAAGGCTGCGACCGGCACGGCGGTAGCTGAAGACGGGGTCGGTTATGGTTTCGGACAAGGGGGGCCTATCTGCCGCCCGACACATCGAGGGTCGAACCGGTGACATAGCTCGCGTCGTCCGACAGCAGCCACAGGGCGGCCTGTGCCACTTCCTCTGCCGTGCCCGCGCGGCGCATGGGCACATTGCCCGCGAGGCGCGTGGCGCGGTCCGGGCTGCCGCCCTTGGCGTGGATGCCGGTCTCGATCAGGCCGGGGCGCAGCGACATGACGCGGATGCCGTCGGCGGCGACCTCATCCGACAATCCCTTGGTAAAGGTGTCGATGGCGGCCTTGGAAGCGGCGTAATCCACGTATTCATTGGCCGACCCCAGCCGGGCCGCCGCGGAAGAGATATTGACGATGGCCCCGCCGTCGCCCTGTGCCTGCATCCGCCTGACGGCAGCGCCCGCGACCAGGATCGTGCCGATCACGTTGATGTCGAACATCCGCCGCAGGCGGTCATGGGTCAGTGCGGACACGGGGGCGGCGTGGTCGACGATGCCTGCGTTGTTGATCAGCGCGTCAAGCTGGCCGAACTCGTCGTCAATCTGGGTGAACATGTCCTCGATGGCATCCGGGTCGGCCAGATCGGCAGGACAGAGCAGCGCATGCGCACCGGTTTTTTCCACATCGCTGGCCACCAGATGGGCGCTGTCATGGTCGGACCGGTAGTTCAGCACCAGGTCGTAGCCCCGCGTTGCCGCCAGCCGTGCGCAGGCCGCGCCGATCCCGGTGGAGGCTCCGGTGATCAGGCAGACCGGCCGGGTCAAGAGGCCCCCCTGATGCGCGTCAGCATCTCTGTGGTGTCGCGGCTGAGGTTCGGTGTGGACAGGATGCGGTCCACCTCGGCCGCGATCAGCGCCTGCCGGTCGGCGTCATAGCGTTTCCACGTCTGAAAGGCCGAGCACATGCGCGCCGTGGTCTGCGGGTTCTTCGGGTCCAGCCGGATCAGCCAGTCGGCCAGCAGCCGGTAACCTTTGCCCGATGCGTGATGGAACCCCGCGTGGTGCATCGCCAGAGAGCCGAAGACCGCGCGAAAGCGGTTCGGGGTCTGCCAGGTGAAATCGGGATGACCGGTCAGCGCCTCGGCGACAGACGCGGCATCCTCTGGCCGTGCCTGCGTGACCTGCAGGCCGAACCATTTGTCCATCACCAGCCGGTCGTGCTTCCATTGCACCTCGAAGTCGGCCAGCGCGCTGTCTCCCTTGCCGACATGCAGCAGCGCCGCCAGCGCCGCAAGCTGGTTGGTCATGTTGTCCGCACTGTCGAACTGTGCCTGGGCCGCCGCGCCGCCATCGCGCCGGGTGATCAGAGAGAGCATGGCGTTGGCAAGGCTGCGCTGGCCCGCCTGTTCCGCGCCGGGATCGTAGGGGGCGGTGACAAGGTTGGCCTCCCGAATGCGGGCCGCGGCCTCGCCAAAGGTCTCTGCCAGGGCATCACGCATGGCCTCGACACCCGCATGGATGTTCTCGGGCACCGGCGTCCCGCCCTCGGCATGGATCAGCGCCGCCAGTTCGGATTGCGTCGGCAGTCCCAGGATCAGCGCCCGGTAGGCCGGGTCGAGCGTTTCGTCGCCGACGACCGCGCGGATCGACGACAGAAAGGCGGGGTCGGCCTCTGACCCGTTCTGGATCATCGGCAGCAGCGACCTGCGTGCCAGCGTCCGCGCGGCTTCCCACCGGTTGAAAGGGTCGGTGTCGTGGCTCAGCAGATGCGCGCGGTCCGCGTCGCTGAGGTCATGCTCCAGCATCACGGGCGCGGAAAAGCCGCGCAGGATGGACGGTACCGGGCGCGCCTCCAACCCTTCGAAGCTGAAGCTCTGGGTCGCCTCCGACATCTCAAGGATGCGGGTCTCGGCCACTTCGGCGCCATCCGGGCCGATCAGCCCGGTCGCGATGGGAATGACCTGCGGTTTCGGGTCGGGCGAGGCGGCGCTGGGCTTGGTGTCCTGTCGGAAGGTCAGGGTCAGGGTCCCGTCCTCCCAGGTCTCAGTGACCTTGAGACGCGGGGTGCCGGCCTGCGCATACCAGCGTTTGAACTGCGCAAGGTTCCGGCCCGTCGTGTCTTCGAACACCTTCAGCCAGTCCTCGATGGTACAGGCCTGACCGTCGTGCCGGTCAAAGTAGAGATCGAGCGCGCGCGCATAGGCGTCATCGCCCACCAGCGTCTTGAGCATGCGGATGACCTCGGCGCCCTTTTCGTAGACGGTGGCGGTGTAGAAGTTGTTGATCTCCTGAAAGCTCTCGGGCCGCACGGGGTGGGCCAGGGGGCCCTGATCCTCGGGGAACTGGCGGGCGCGCAGGTCGATCACATCGCCGATCCGCTTGACCGGGGCCGAACGCATGTCGGAGGTGAACTGGCTGTCGCGGAAAACAGTCAGCCCTTCCTTCAGGCACAGTTGGAACCAGTCGCGGCAGGTGATCCGGTTGCCGGTCCAGTTGTGGAAATATTCATGCGCGATGATCGCCTCGATCCGCTCGAAGTTCATGTCGGTGGAGGTTTCGGGGCTGGCCAGCACGGCGGAGGAGTTGAAGATGTTCAGCCCCTTGTTCTCCATCGCGCCCATGTTGAAATCGTCCACCGCGACGATGTTGAACAGATCGAGGTCGTAGGCGCGGCCATAGACATCCTCGTCCCATTTCATCGAGGCCTTCAGCGCCTCCATCCCGAAGGCGCATTTCCCCTCGTCACCGGGGCGGACATAGAGGTTCAGCGCGACGTCGCGGCCCTCCATCGTGGTGAAACGGTCGGAATGCGCCACGAGGTCGCCCGCGACCAGGGCGAACAGATAGGCGGGCTTGGGCCAGGGGTCATGCCAGACCGCGCGGTGCTCGGACGTCTCGACGGGGTTGCCGTTGCTCAGCAGGACGGGGTGAGGCCCTTGGATGGTGACGGTGAATTCGCTCATCACGTCGGGGCGGTCGGGGTAATAGGTGATTTTGCGAAAGCCTTCGGCCTCGCATTGTGTGCAATACATGCCATTGGACATGTACAACCCTTCAAGAGCGGTGTTTTCAGCCGGTGCGATCTCCACTTCGGCCTCCCAGACAAAGGGGGCATCGGGGACGTCGCAGGTCAGCCCTTCATCGCTGATCGTGCAGGACACATCCTGGCCGTCGATGCGGGCCGAAATCAGCTTGAGGTTTTCGCCGTTCAGGAAGAACCGCCGGGACGTCGCTTCGGGGTTGGGGCGAAAGGCAATCCGGCTTTTGACGCGGGTGTGGCCCGGATCGAGTTCGAATTCAAGCGCCACGCTGTCCACGACGAACCCGAAGGGCGTGTAGTCGGACAGGTAGATCGTTTCGGGGGCCGCGTCGCGCATGAATGCACCTCTTTGTTCGGAACCGATGTCTGCCCCGCACGTTAGGTCCATGAAACGCGGCCTGCAACGGGTCGAATTGAACCAAGCAAGGAGATCTGAATGTCGCCGCCTGACACCAATGTCGACAAGCAAGAGGAACGTCACAAGCCAGCTCTGCTTGGGATAAAGGGGGCGATGCTGTTCGGCGTGCTCATGGTCCTGATCGTCATCTTCCTCGCGGTGATCCGCGGCGGCGACGACGCGGACATGCCTGTGGGTGTCAACGACGATGCCAGCAGTACCGAGGGCAGCGGTGTCGCTGTCGACCCGGTCGAGCCGGGGACCAACGAGTCTAACTGATACCGCTTCGGCAATTTACAGATCATCGAAAGCGGCTTTCGCGCGTGCGGAGCCGCTTTTTCGTTTGCGGCCTTCGCGGCTGCACCCCCGTCAGGCGATCCGGCTGACGGCTTGTCGGGCCGGACCAACCGGCGTAAACCCTTATGAAATCTGATCGAGGGGGCGAGAGAATGGCAGACAGAATCAACAAGCACGACCTTCAGGTGGATGCGACGCTGGTCTCTTTCATCGAGACGGAGGCGCTGGACGGAACAGGGGTTGCAGCCGACGATTTCTGGCAGGGATTCTCCGGGCTGATCCACGATTTTTCCGGCACCAACCGCGACCTGCTTGCCGCCCGCGCGGACCTGCAAGGCCGGATCGACGACTGGCACATCGCCCGCCGGGGTCAGGCGCATGACGCCGAAGCCTACCGCGCCTTTCTGGAGGAGATCGGGTATCTTGTGCCGGAGGGGGCCGATTTCACCATCGAGACGCAGAATGTGGACCCCGAGATCGCTTCGGTGCCGGGGCCGCAGCTGGTGGTGCCGATCACCAATGCCCGTTTCGCGTTGAATGCCGCCAATGCGCGCTGGGGCAGCCTGTATGACGCCTATTACGGCACCGATGCGCTGGGCGATCTGCCTCCCGACGGGGCATATGACGCGGCGCGCGGCGCGCGGGTGGTGGCGCGGGCGAAGGCCTTTCTTGACGACGCGGTGCCGCTGCAATCGGGCAGCCACGCACAGCTTGTCGGATACCGTGTGGGCGACAGCGGCCTGGAAGGGCTGCTGCTGAATGACGAGGATCACCGCGGCACGGTCACGACCCACGAGGAATCCGGCGGGTCCCCGACCGTGCATCACGGCATCCCGCTGGCCGACCCGACCCGGTTCAAAGGGTACCGCGGCAAGCCAGAGGCGCCCGAAGCCATTCTTTTCGAAAACAATGGCTTGCACATCGAAATTCAGGTCGATCCAGAGCATCCCATCGGCCGGACCGATGCGGCCCATGTGTCCGACATCCTGCTGGAAAGCGCGGTATCGACGATCATGGATTGCGAAGACAGCGTCGCGGCGGTGGATGCGGAGGACAAGGTCGGCGCCTACCGCAACTGGCTGGGCCTGATGCGGGGCGATCTGGCCGAAACCTTTGAAAAGAACGGCAAGACGATCACCCGCGAGATGCATCCGGATCGCAGCTACACCGCCCCCGACGGGGGGGACGTCCGTCTGAAGGGCCGCGCATTGATGCTGGTGCGAAATGTGGGGCACCTGATGACGAACCCCGCGGTACTGGACCGCGAGGGGCAGGAAATCGGCGAGGGGCTGATGGACGCGATGATCACGACGCTGATCGCCCTGCACGATCTGAAAAAGGACCGTGGCCCGCGCAATTCCGTGACCGGATCGGTCTATGTGGTGAAACCCAAGATGCATGGACCTGCCGAGGTGCGCTTCTCGGACGAGATCTTCAGCCGGGTGGAGCAGGTTCTGGGGCTGCCGCGCTATACCGTGAAGCTGGGGATCATGGATGAGGAACGCCGCACCAGTGTCAACCTCAAGGAATGTATCCGCGCGGCGCGGCACCGGGTCGCGTTTATCAACACAGGCTTCCTGGACCGTACCGGCGACGAGATCCACACCAGCATGGAAGCAGGGCCGATGGTACCCAAGGGCGAGATGAAGAATGCCGACTGGATTGCCGCCTACGAGGACCGCAACGTGGACATCGGGCTGGCCTGCGGCCTGCAGGGGCGGGCCCAGATCGGCAAGGGGATGTGGGCCATGCCGGACCGGATGGCCGACATGATCGACACCAAGATCGGCCACCCCAAGGCCGGGGCGACCTGCGCATGGGTGCCGTCACCTACGGCGGCGACGCTGCACGCGATGCACTATCACGAGGTCGATGTGATGGCGCGGCAGACCGAAATCGCCTCGGGCGGGGCG